>JACCXE010000484.1 GCA_013697265.1 Actinomycetota bacterium
GAACTGGCGCACTACGACGCGATGGTGGTCGCCACGCAAGAGTTGGCGGCCCGCAAATGATGCAGGTCAGCGACACGATCGCCGCCTTTCGCAAGGCGCTCGACGCCGAACGGGCCGCAGGCAAGACCGTCGGCCTGGCGCCGACGATGGGCGCGCTCCACGCCGGTCACGCGTCGTTAATCGACGCGGCGGCCCGCAGCTGCGACGTCGTCGCGGTGACCGTGTTCGTCAACCCGCTGCAGTTCGGGCCCAACGAAGACCTGGCGAAGTATCCGCGCCCGTTCGAAAACGACATGGCGCTGGCCGCACAACACGGCGCGACCCACATCCTTCACCCGTCGGTCGAAGAGATGTACGGCCCGACCGGTTCGACCGTGCTCACCACGATCCACGTAGCCGGCATCACCGACACGATGGAAGGCGCGGTGCGCCCCGGCCACTTCGACGGCGTGGCCACCGTGGTCGCCAAATTGTTCAATGCTGCTGGCCCGTGCCGTGCCTTCTTCGGCGAGAAGGACTACCAGCAGCTGCAAGTAGTGCGGCAGCTCGCGCACGACCTGTCGTTCCCGATCGAAATCGTCGGCTGCGCGATCGTGCGCGAAGCCGACGGCCTCGCGCTATCGAGCCGCAACGTGTACCTGTCGCCCGCAGACCGCGCCGCCTCGATTGTGTTGTCACGCGCACTCGACGCGGGCGCCGCCCTCCTCCGAACCGACATCGAAGACCTCGACGCCGCCCGCAACGAGGTTGCCCGCATCGTCGCCGGCGAACCCCGAGCGTCGCTCGACTACGCCGAAGCCGTGCTCACCGACACCGAAGTCCGTCTCCTCGTCGCCGCCAAGTTCGGCACGACCCGCCTGCTCGACAACCTAGGAGTGCCACGCTGATGCGCCGTCACATGATGAAGTCCAAGATTCACCGTGCCACGGTCACCGACGCCAACCTCAACTACGTCGGGTCGATCAGCCTCGACCCCCGCTTGATGGAGTTGGCCGACATCGTCGAATGGGAACAGGTGGCGGTGCTCGACATCGACAACGGCGCACGCTTCGAGACGTACGCG
Organism: Actinomycetota bacterium; assembly: GCA_013697265.1. Classification (GTDB taxonomy): domain Bacteria; phylum Actinomycetota; class Acidimicrobiia; order Acidimicrobiales; family JACCXE01; genus JACCXE01. Next base: position 1,064 of record JACCXE010000484.1, read on the forward strand.
ATCGTGGGCAACCCGGGCGAGATCACGCTCAACGGCGCGGCGGCCCGCCTTGTGCACCCGGGGGACAAGGTGATCGTGATCACCTACGCCGATTACGAGGCCGAGGAGTGCGCCAACTTCAGCCCGCTGATCGTGCACGTGGACGAGCAGAACCGGCCCGTCCCGCACAACGTCGCGCTGGAAGCTGCGGCCGAATAGGCCGAGCCCCGAATTACGGGGCAAGCTTTAAGACAGATGGCAGACCTCGACCTACTCGTGTTGGGCTCCGGCGTCGCCGGACTCTCCGCGGCTGTTCGGGCGTCGACCTCGGGCCTTCAGGTGGGCGTGCTCACCAAAGGCGAGCTCGAACAGTCCGCCACCCGGTGGGCCCATGGCGGTGTGGCCGCGGTGCTCGGCGACGACGAAGACTCGACCGACCTGCATCTGGCCGACACGCTGAAGGCCGGCGCAGGCCTGTGTGACGTCGACGCCGTTCGGGTGCTGGTCGACGAAGGCCCGACCCGCGTAACCGAACTGATCGCGTTGGGGGCGGTGTTCGACCGCGAGCAAGACGGCACTCTGTCGCTGGCCCGTGAGGGCGGCCACTCCGTGGCCCGCGTGGTGCACGCCGGCGGTGCGGCCACTGGCATGGAGATTGAGCGGGCGCTCGTCGAAGCGACCCAGACCACCGCGGCGTCGGTGATGGAGAAGTGGCTCGCCGTCGACCTCATCATGGAAGGCGAGCGCTGCCGCGGAGTGATCGCCCGCACGCCCACCGGCGAACGCGTCGAGGTGCGGGCCACGCACACGCTGCTGGCCACCGGCGGCGCCGGTCAGCTGTTCTCGGTCACCACCAATCCCGAGCAGGCCACGGGCGACGGCATCGCGATGGCGCTGCGAGCCGGTGTTCCCGTCGCCGACGTCGAGTTCATGCAGTTCCATCCCACCGCGTTGCACCACCCGGCCATGCCCCGGCCGCTGCTGAGCGAGGCGCTGCGGGGTCACGGCGCGTTGTTGCGCGACAAAGACGGCAAACAGTTCGTCGACGAGTTGTCGCCCCGCGACGTCGTGTCGCGCGCCATGAGCGCCACCATGGCCACCCAAGGCGTCGACCACCTGTGGCTCGACGCGACCGGGCTCGAAAAGTTCGCCGAGCGGTTCCCCACGATCACCGCGTCACTCACCTCGGTCGGCCTCGACCCGGCCACCGACTGGTTGCCGATAGCGCCCGCGGCGCACTACCTGTCAGGCGGCCTGCTCACCGATCTGGACGGACGGGCCGCGGTCCAAGGCCTGTGGGCGGCGGGCGAAACCGCGTGCGTAGGGGTGCACGGCGCAAACCGCTTGGCGTCGAACTCGCTGCTTGACGGCATGGTGTTCGCGGCGCGCGTCGTGGAAGCGATCGAAGCCGGCGCGGTGACACCACAAGCCAGCGGCGCCATGCGCGCCGTGTTGGAGGGCGACGGCGGCATCCCCGGTCGCCGGC
>JACCXE010000488.1 GCA_013697265.1 Actinomycetota bacterium
CCAGAAGGTCGGCCGCTGGTCGTTCATCGGCTACAAGCCCCGCAGCGTCCTGCGCTGGAAGCTGGCCGACGGCGGAGATCCCTACGCCCTCGCCGCGGCCGAAGTGGCCCGCCACCGCCAGGCGCCGCTCGCCGACCTGCCGCCCTTCGCGGGCGGGGCGGTCGGCTTCTTCGGCTACGACTGCGTGCGGGCGGTCGAGCCGCTGGGCCCTCCCAATTCCGATCCGCTCGGCCTTCCCGACATGGCCCTGATGCTCTCCGACGTGCTCGTGGCCTTCGACCATCTCAAGCACACGACGACCGTCCTGGCCAACGTCTACGTCGAGGAGGGGGACCTCGGGGCAGCGTATTCGAGCGCTGTGGAACTCATCGCGGAGGTCCGCGGGCGCCTGGCCGGGCCGCTGCCCGCCACCGCCGCACCCGACGGCGAGCGCCCCGAGCCGCACTTCGAGTCAAACGTCGAGCGTGTCGACTTCGAGGCGATGGTCGCCCGCATCGTGGAGTACATCCACGCGGGGGACGCCTTCCAGGTGGTGCCGTCACAGCGCTGGTCCTCTCCCCGGCCGGTGGAGCCGTTCTCGATCTATCGCGGGCTGCGAGCGGTCAACCCCTCGCCCTACATGTACTTCCTGGACTTCGAGGACTTCCAGATCGTCGGCGCCTCGCCCGAGCCACTCCTGACCGTGACGGGCCGGCGGGTGTCCACCCGCCCGATCGCCGGTACGCGCCCGCGCGGCGGCGACGCGGCCGAGGACGCGGCGATCGCCGCCGAGCTGCTGGCCGACGAGAAGGAGCGCGCCGAGCACGTCATGCTCGTGGACCTCGGCCGCAACGACCTCGGGCGGGTCTGCGAGTACGGCTCCGTGGAGGTCGAGACGTTCATGAGCGTGGAGACCTACTCCCACGTCATCCACATCGTCTCGAACGTGGCCGGACGTCTGCGCGAGGAGGTCGGAGCGATGGACGCGCTGCGCTCCGTGCTGCCGGCCGGGACGCTGTCGGGCGCGCCGAAGGTGCGGGCCATGCAGATCATCGACTCGCTCGAAGTCACGCGGCGGGGCCCGTACGCCGGGGTCGTGGGGTACGTCGACTTTGCCGGCGAACTCGACACGGCGATCGCGATCCGCACGATGTTCGTGGCTCCCGACGGACGGGCTTACGTCCAGGCCGGCGCCGGCATCGTGGCCGACAGCGACCCGGCATCCGAAGACCTTGAGTGCGCCAACAAAGCCGCCGCATTGCTGGCGGCGGTGCCCGCGGCGCGGCGCATGACGGCTCAGCGACGCGACGCCGGGGCAAGATGACGGGGTGAGCCGGCCCCACGACACCGTCTCGGTCGAAGGACCCGATGCCGAGACGTACCTACAGGGCCAGGTCAGCCAGGACGTGGCCGGCCTCGACGTGGGCGGTGCCGCGTGGACCTTCGTGTTGGCCCCCAACGGCCACATCGACGCGTTCGCCTCCGTCGTTCGTGACAGTGTCGAGCGGTTCTCGTTCCTGATCGACCCGGGCTACGGGGCCGCGCTCGAAGGTCGTTTCCGCCGGTTCCTCTTGCGAACCAAGGCCGAGATCACCCTGCGTGAGGCCGCCGATCTCACTGTCTTGGCCGACACCGAAGCGGCGCGCATCGAGTCCGGCGTGTTGTCGATGGCCAACGAGATCGATGAACGCACCGTGCCGGCCGAGACCGGCTGGGTGGGTCGGGCCGTGTCGTTTACCAAGGGTTGCTACACCGGCCAGGAACTCGTAGCCCGCATGGACAGTCGTGTGGCCGAACCACCCCGCCGGCTTGTGCGCCTCGAAGTGAGCGGGGCGAGGCGGGGCGACCTGATCGTGGTCGCCGGGGCCGAGGCCGGTGCGGTCACGAGCGCGGTTGGGGGGGTGGCGCTGGGCTACCTGAAGCGGGGAACCGCCCTTGACGACGCCGCTGAGGTAGGCGGCGCGCCGGCAACGATCCTCGGGCTCGTCGGTGCGTAAGCGCCGTCTGCACGCGGTGTTGTTCGTGGCGGCGCTCGGCCTCGTCGCCGCGGCGTGTTCGAGCGGCCCCGGAGCGCTGCCCAAGGTGCCCGAAATCAAGGCCGCGGCCACCACGACGACGATTGGGGTCGACTATTCGCAGATCGACCTGAAAGCCGTGGCCGGTCGCACCACCAGCACGGCCGTACCGTTCGGGCCGGGCAAGGCGACGTTGAGAGGCGTCGTGGTAGGCGAGGGTGGGCTGATCCCCGGAGCGTCGGTGATCCTCGAACGGTTCGTTGGCGGGGCCACGGCGGTCACCACGTTGACCACCGGGGAGGACGGCTCGTGGACCATGCCCAACGTGTTGGGCGGCCGTTACCGGGTTCGCGCCTTCCGCCAGCCTGATCTGGCTCAGACCACGGCATCGGTGCTGTTTGTGGGGGCGGCCGAGACCAAGCAGGTCGACTTGCGGGTCAAGAACGTGGGGGGCCTCGCAATTGCGTCGTCGTTCGCGCCCGACCCCCCGCAGATCTTCCGTGACACGCAACTGGTCGTACTCGTGTCCCAGAAGACCGTTGACGCGCAGGGCGTGGTCCGGGCGCAACCGTTGCCCGACGAAATCGTCGATCTCGTCGGCAGCAGTTCGTGGCGAGTGGTGTCGGCCAACCCTGTAGTCACCGACTCGCAGGGCCACGCGGTTTGGATAGTGCGATGCCGGGAGGTGGGGCGAAATCCACTGGCGGTCACCGTCGGCACGCAGAGCATTCCGTTGGACGTGAAGGACTGCGTCGATCCGACGGTCGGCGACACGACTACAACGTCCGAGGTCACTTCGACAACCGAGGTGTAGGCCCGGGCGGACGGACGCGTACGCTGGGCGCACGATGGCCACGTATTTGGACGACATCGTGGCCGCACATCGGGGCTATCCCGAGCCGGTGGTCACAGATGCGGCGCTCGCCGCAGCGCCCGCGTCACGCGGGTTCGCGGCGTCGTTGCGCGCCGCGCACGGTCTCGCCGTGATCGCGGAAATCAAACGCCGGTCCCCGTCGGTGCCCGAGATGGCCCCGGACCTTGACCCCGCCCTGATGGCGAAGGCCTACGCAGGCGGGGGCGCAGCGGCGCTGTCGGTGCTCACCGACTCGACGTACTTCGGAGGCAGCGTGGAGGACCTACAGGCGGCTCGCGCCGCGGTGGAGTTGCCGGTTTTGCGCAAGGATTTCACCGTCGGAGTTGCCGACGTGCGCGCCGCCCGGGCGATGGGCGCCGACGCCGTGTTGCTGATCGCGGCGGTGCTGTCCGATGCCGAACTGCACGACTGCAACGCCGCCGCGACCGACTTCGGCATCGACGCGCTGTTCGAGATCCACGACGAAGCCGAGCTCGCGCGGGCGCTGGCCGCGAACGCGTCGGTTGTCGGCGTGAACCAGCGCGACCTACGTACGTTCAAGGTCGACCAGGAGCGGGCGCTGCGCATGGCCGCTCAGATCCCGGTCGAC
>JACCXE010000496.1 GCA_013697265.1 Actinomycetota bacterium
GCGGGGCGCCTGCGCGGTGGGTGGCGCCTCGGGGCCCACGCGGCCGCGCTCTGGCTGGTGGCTGGCGTCGTGTTGCTCGCGCTGCGGGGTCCACCAGCGGCGAACGGTGTCGAGGTCGACGCGGGCGCACGGTTGTGGGTGTTGCAGGGCCGCAGCGTGCTCGCGATCGGCGGCCGGGTGTCGCCTCGCGTGCTCGAGGGGCTACGCGAACGGCACGTGCACCGTCTCGATGTGCTGGTGGTCACCCGGCCTGGCACCGCCGCAGCCGACGGGGCGTGGCCGATTGTGCAAGCGTTCCGGCCCCGGGTCGTGCTGGCCCCCGAGCACCATCAGCTGGCCGGGGCCCGCACCGCTCGCCGTGGCGCCATGGTCCAAGTGGGTGGTCTTCGGGTCGACGTCACCGACGGGGGCCCGCCATTGGCGGTCACCGTCCGCTCGGCCGTCTACCGTCATCCGGGTGATCCTCCGTCTGGGTGACCGAGCCGTCGACATCACCCACCGCGCCCTCGTGATGGGCATCCTCAACCGCACGCCCGATTCGTTTTACGACCAGGGCGAGTTTTGGAACTTCGACTCGTTCCTGCGCCTCGCGGAGCAGCACGTCAACAACGGCGCCGATTTACTCGACGTGGGCGGGGTGAAAGCGGGGCCGGGGCCTGAGGTCACCGAGGCCGAGGAACACGAACGGGTGCTGCCCGCCATCGAAGCCTTGGTGACGCGGTTCGACACGCCGATCTCGGTCGACACATGGCGGGCCTCGGTGGCCCGTGCCGCCTACAAACTCGGCGCGGTGGTCGGCAACGACATCAGTGGATTCGGCGACGCCGACTACCTGCCCGCCGCCGCGGCGGCGGGTGCAACGGTGATCGCTACCCACATCCGGCTAAAGCCCCGAGTCGCGGACCCCGAGCCCGTCTACGACGACGTGGTGCGAGAGGTCAACGAGTTCCTGGCCGCCCGGGCCGAGTGGGCGCTGGAGGCCGGGGTGGCCCGTGATCGCATCGTGCTCGACGCTGGCCTCGACCTCGGCAAGACGTGGCAGCAGTCCTTGACGCTGTTGCGCAACTCCGACTCGCTGGTGGCGCTCGGGTTCCCGGTGCTGTTGTCGTCGTCGAACAAGACGTTCCTGGGCAAGCTGCTCGACCTCGAACTCGGTGATCGCCGCGACGCGTCGCACGCGGCCAGCGCGCTCGGCGTGATCGGCGGGTGTCGCATAGTGCGGGTTCACGACGTCGCCGGCTCCCGCAGCGTGTGCGACTTTCTTGCCGCCCTCATGCAAGAGGCCGCGTGAACGCCGTCGTTTATTACGTCAAGGGAGACGATCCGGTTCTCGTGGCGCAGGCCATGATGGCGACGCTCGACGAGGTGGTGGGCGACGACGATCCGACGCTCATCGTCGAAGACCTCACCGGCGACGACAACGCTGCCGCGGCCGCGGCCGAGTCCGCGGCCACCCCGTCGTTTCTGGCGCCGCGACGGGTAATCGTGGTGCGCGAGATCGGTCGCTTCACCGCCGCGCAGGTCGCGCCGCTGATCGACTACCTGGCCGCGCCGATGGAGGGCGCCACGATCATCTTGGGCTCGGGCGGGGGCACGGTGCCCGCGCCGCTCGTCAAGGCCGTGCAGAAAGCGGGTGCCGTCGTCGATGCGGGCACGCCGCGGGGCAAGGCCCGTTCGTCGTGGGTGATGGAAAAGCTGCACGAGGCGCCGATCAAGGTCGACGCAGCCGCGGCGCGCCTCATCGAAAACCACCTCGGCGAAGACATCGCCCGGCTCGAACCGTTGGTCAACGTACTTACGGCCGCGTTCGGACCCGGAGCCAAGTTGGGCCCGGCTCAAGTCGAGCCCTATCTGGGCGAGGCCGGGTCGAGCGCGCCGTGGGACCTCACCGACGCGATCGACAAGGGCGACGCGGCCGCGGCGATCGACCAACTGCATCGTCTGTTGTCGGGCGCCGGCCGTCACCCGCTCGGCGTGGTCTCGTCGTTGCACACCTACGTGAGCCGCATGGCCCGCCTCGACGGGGCGAACGTTGCGGGCGAAGCCGACGCGGCGGCCCTGCTCGGCATCGCGGCCTATCCGGCCAAGAAAGCCCTCAGCCAGTCTCGCCGGTTGGGCACCGACGCACTGCTGCGCATGCTGGGCCTCGTCGCAGACGCCGATGTCGACCTACGGGGCCGGTCGTCGTGGCCCGGCGATCTGGTGCTCGAAGTGCTCGTAGCGCGGCTGGCGCGGGTCGGCCGTCCGTCCCCGCGGCGCGCCCCGGCGCGCACGACCTAAGTTCTCCCGCTGTGCCCGCACGCGTTCTCGCTCCTTCGTTTCCAATCGAACGTCATACGCTCAAGAACGGACTACGAGTTGTGCTCGCGCCCGACCGCAGCTCGCCGGTGGTCGCGGTGGCCGTCCACTACGACGTCGGTTTCCGGTCTGAGCCTGAGGGCCGCACCGGCTTCGCCCACCTCTTCGAGCACCTCATGTTCGAGGGCAGCGAAAGCCTGCCCAAGCTCGAACACGCCCGGCTGATCCAGGGCAACGGCGGACAGTTCAACGGCAGCACCACGCCCGACTACACGAATTACTTCGAGGTGGTTCCGTCGGGCGCGTTCGAGCTGATGCTGTTCCTCGAGTCCGACCGCATGCGCAGCCCCGTGATATCCGAACACACCGTCGCCAACCAGATCGACGTGGTGAAGGAAGAGATCCGGCTCAACATCATGAACCGGCCCTACGGCGGCATGCAGATGATCTTCCTGCCGCCGATCGCCTACGCAACCTTCAACAACTCGCACAACGGCTACGGCAGCTTCGTCGATCTCGAGTCGGCCACCGTGGCGGACGCGACGGACTTCTGGAAGCGGTACTACGCACCGGGCAACGCGCTGTTGACGATCGCGGGTGATATCGATGCCGACAAGGCCATCGCGCTCGTCGAGCAGTACTTCGGCGACATACCCAAGCGCGCCGCGCCCAAGCGCCCCGACTTTGCCGAGCCTGTCCCCACCAAGGAGCGGCGGGGCACCCACTACGACCCGATGTCGCCCACGCCGGCGCTTGTCGTCGGCTACCGCGCCCCGAACCCGATCACCGAGCTGGACAAGTACGCGGCGTACTACCTCCTCGTGCAGATCCTGGGGGACGGGGACTCGTCGCGCTTGCACCAGCGTCTCGTGAAGACCGGGCTCGTCACCGCGATGGCGGGTTTCGTCGGGCCGTTCGACAACTGGCTCGACATGCGCGACCCGATCCTCACGAACGTGCTTGCGATCTACCCGCCGGGCGGCGACGCCGAGGTCATCCTCGACGCGATTACCGAGTCGATCGAACAACTGCAGGCCGACCTCGGCGACGACGAACTCGAACGCACCCGCACGGGGGTCACCTCGGCATTTTTGCGGGCGACTGACAGCGTCATGAACCGCGCCCTGACGATCGCGCCACTGGAACAACAACGAGGACGAGCTGAATTGATCAACGAACTCCCTGCCGCGCTGGCCGCGGTCACAACGGCCGACGTCAAGGCGGCTGCCTCGCAGTGGTTCGCTCCGAGCCAACGATCGGTACTCGATTGGCGACCGGGGGTCGAAGCGTGACCGCCCG
>JACCXE010000037.1 GCA_013697265.1 Actinomycetota bacterium
TCCGGCATCCGACCTACGCAGCGTCCGTGGCGGTAGGCCCAACCGGCCTTCCCCTCGCTCTGGGCGCAACCGGCCCTGCCGTTGCCGACCTGCAGCGGCGGTTGCTGGCCCAGGGTTTGCCTATCGCTGGTGAACACGACGCGTTCGGCCCCGCCACCGAGGCCGCGGTTCGGTTGTTTCAGACGCGTCGCGGCCTGTTGGTGGACGGTGTTTGCGGCCGTCAGACCTGGTCAAGCCTGGTAGAAGCCGGTTACCGCCTCGGGGACCGGCTTCTGTACATGCGCACGCCCTACCTGCGTGGTGACGACGTGGCCGACCTCCAGCGTCGCCTCGCGGCTCTGGGCTTCGATGCGGGACGGATCGATGGGATGTTCGGCACCGATACGGACCGGGCCCTGCGTTCCTTTCAGCGGAACGCAGGGCTTTCGGTTGACGGAAAGTGCGGCTTCAAGTCAGTGACCAGCCTGCAACGGCTCCGGTCGAAGGGGCCGGAGGTCGATCAGGCGGCGCTGCGAGAGTCCACGCGCCTGCTGGGGTCCCCCGCCACGTTGGCCGGCCGACGGATCGCGCTCGGCGAATTCGGCGGGCTCGGCGCGTTTCTGCGCGAGCTCCAACGTGTCCTGGCCGACCAGACTGCGATCGTAACGTTGTTATCTCATCCGGATGCATCAATTTTGGCCGGCCAGGCAAACGCGATGGGGGCGGATGTGTTCATTACGGTCGCGCTCGCCACCGCGGGTCGCGGATGCCGCGCTGCGTACTGGGGGCCGCACGGCTCGGTGTCGCCCGCTGGCCGGCGACTCGCCGGTTTGCTGCTCGACGAGTTGTCGACCAGCGGCGCCGGCACCGACGGTCCGCCGGTTCCGATGGCCACCCCGACGCTGCGCGAAAGTCGGATGCCTGCCGTGTCGCTCGAACTCGGCCCGCCCCGTTTCGCCGTGGAACAGGCGTCGGTTGCGGCCGCTGCTATAGGGCGCGGCCTCGCGCGCTGGGTCGATGGGCCCTGCCTCGATCTGACATAGAGGCTTCGCGCCCTGAGCATTCCTCGCGCAGGTTCCCCACAGACTTCCCCACAGCCTGGGGAAAGGTTAGTTGAGGGCCTCAACCCTCAATCGAGGCCGTATTTGCGGCCTCGATTACGCGCTCGGCGCCTCAGTGATACGCCGGTAGATGCGTTCGAGGTCTTCGAGGTCGGCAAATTCGATTACGACCCGTCCTTTACTTTTGCCCATGTCGACGGAGACCCGCGTGGCAAGCAATTCCGCCAACAGCTCCTCCAACTCTCGAAATCCCGGAGGGCGAAGCCGTTTGGGCCCAGCCTCGCTCGGCGACGTTGGTGCGTCGTCCTGGCCAGCCGCCTCGGGACTCGGCTGCACCCGGGCCCGCACTTCGTCCTCGACCGTGCGCACGCTCAGCGACTCGGCGACGGCCCTCTTGGCGAGCGACTCCTGAAAACTGCGATCGGGTGTACCGAGCAATGCCCGCGCGTGACCGGCGGCGAGTTGCCCGTCGGCCACCATCCTCTGCACGCTCGGCGGCAACTGGAAAAGCCGCAGCGTGTTCGTGATCGCGGCCCGACTTTTGCCCATCCTGGTTGCCAGGTCGTCGTGTGTGAGTTGAAAGTCCTCGATGAGCTGCTGGTATGCAGCCGCTTCCTCGAGAGGATTGAGGTCCTGCCTGTGGAGATTCTCGATAAGAGCCTGTTCGAGCGAAAGTGTGTCGGACGTGGTGCGCACGATCGCCGGCACCGACACCATGCCCGCCCGCTTCGCGGCCCTCCAGCGCCGCTCCCCGGCGATGAGTTCGTAACGGCCGCCTTCTATCGCTCGGACCAGAATCGGCTGCAGCACCCCCGATTCGCGAACCGAGGCGGTTAAAGACGCCAGCGACTCCTCGTCAAAGTGCTTGCGGGGCTGTAAACGGTTCGGTTCCACGTGGTCGACGGCAACATCGATGAGGCTGGCACCTCGATCCACGGTCACATCGGTAGGAATGAGAGCCGACAAGCCTCGGCCCAGGCCGCTAGGGCGCGCCACCACTTACCTCCTTGGCCAACTCGCGGTACGCCACAGCGCCCCGGGAGGTGGGATCGAACGTGAGAATGGGCTGCCCGAAGGAGGGCGCCTCTGAAAGTCGGACCGTCCGCGGGATCACCATGCGACACACACGTTCACCGAAGTGATTGCGAACCTCGGCGGCGACCTGTTCGGCCAGCTTGGTGCGGGAATCGTACATCGTCAGCACAATGGCGCTGATTGTGAGTTGCGGGTTCAAGTTTCCCTTGACCAGATTGACGTTTTTGAGCAGCTGCCCGAGGCCTTCGAGGGCATAATACTCGCACTGAATCGGGACAATTACCTCACTGGCCGCGGCCAGGCCGTTGACAGTGATGAGCCCCAGCGACGGAGGGCAGTCGATGATCGTGAAGTCGAATGCATCGTCGAGACCCTCGATGGCTCGACGAAGGCGCAACTCGCGACTGAAGGCGGGCACCAGTTCGATGTCGGCTCCAGCCAAGTCGATTGTCGCTGGCGCGACGAACAGGTTTCGCACCGCAGTGGGCTCGATGCAGTCATCGAGCGCCACGTCGTGCAACAACACGTCGTAAATGGAGTTCTCGAGATTGCGGGAGTTGATGCCGAGACCCGTCGTGGCGTTGCCCTGTGGGTCCAGATCGATGATGAGCACCCGATATCCGAGTTCGGCCAAGCCCGCACCCAGGTTCACCGTGGTCGTGGTCTTGCCCACGCCGCCTTTCTGGTTCGCAATAGCCACCACCCGAGGCAGGGGCCGCAACGAGGCGGGATGGGGCGGACGGCTGCCATCGGCTGGAGCGGTAACCGGCGCTTCGACCGACGGCGTGACGTTTGCCGCAGCCTCTCCAACGATCTCGGCGACACTGGGCGGGTCGGGCACGACGACTGGTTCAGGCGCCGGAGCAGCGGGTTCTTCGACCTGCGCCGCATCCACCGGAGCGGCGACATCAGGGCCGGCGTTGTCAGACGCTACCGACACGGGCATAAGTGGGGCCTCGGTCGGGACCCCGGGTGGGGTTTCGTCGTCTTTCGGGGGCTCGGGCGTTTCGATTCCTGGCTCAGGTTGGTCTTGGGGCTGAGCGTCACGCAGCCGATCAAAGATCGCCTGGCCGCGCCGAACGATGTCTGGTTCGGGAGCACTCATGCGGCCATATGCTCGCCGCGTTTCCATGTCACGTCAAGCATTGACTGCCGCGGCCCCAACGGCGGCCGGATCCAAACTAAATGATCCACGTGGAACCTTACGGTGTAACACCCTTCCGGTACAGTAACCGCCACGCGGGAGGGAACGGACGATGGCGATGCCCAGGCTAAAGATGAGTGAGTTCGACGCCGGATTCATCGTCGGACTACTCGTTGGAGAAGGCCACTTCGGAGGCGATGGGCGGCAGCCTCAAGTGATCCTGCGGATGCACGTCGACCACAAGGCCGTTTTTGATTGGGTCGTTGATCGAGTTCCCGGCGGGCGGCTTTACGGGCCCTACGAACACGATGGACGGCGCTATTACCAGTGGATGGTTCGCGGAACCTATCTCCGCGAAGCGTTCGTGCCTTTCCTCGATGATCATCTGTCGCCGATCCACAGCGTTCGGGTCTGGAGTCGCTTCGAGGCAATGAAGGCTCGCTATCGAATAGAAGGGCGTTCGGAAGGGCAAGGTTTCCCGTGGAACCTGCAAAACCCCAGGTCAAACGCCTAATACTTCAGAAGACCGGCCGCTTCGCTGCGATACCAGTACGTCGGGGATACCGCGTCGGGCACTTTTCGGATTGCAACAGAACCTGCAAGGTCGCAGTCGGTGCAAACAAGACCGGGCCTCGTCGCATGCCGAGTTGCGCTAGGCCGGCGACCGGCCAGCGTTCAGGATCCCCGCCAGGAGGTTCCGCTATTACTGCCTTACCACCGACGCGCAATAGCGGAGCGGCATATTCGGCCGCGACCCCCGGTGCGGCCAACGATCGGGCCACGACTACGTCGGCTCGACGTGCCCAGCGTGGATCTCGCGCCATGGATTCGGCCCGGGTTTCGAGCACCTCGACATCGAGGCCCAGTTCCTCGACCATTGACGACACGAACGCCACGCGCTTGACCATCGCGTCCACGAGTACCCAGCTGAGGTCGGTGCGCCAAAACGCCAACGGAAGCCCGGGTATGCCCCCTCCGGTTCCGAGGTCGACAATGACGCCGCCCCGGCCCACCCGCGGCAAAGCAGGTAAATAGGCGCGGGCGTGGTCCAGGTGGTCGCCGACCGGCCCTGGGCCAAGAAAGCCCAGGTCACGCGCCCTTTCTAGAGCGCCAATAAGTACTTTCTCAGCCGGCAAGCGGGCGAACGACGACGAGCCGCCGTGGTTCTTCGCCTTCGGAACTCGTCTCGATGCCCTCGAGGGGGGTCAACACGTCGTGCACGACCTTGCGATCGGCGGGCGGCATCGGGTCGAGCCGCACGGCCGTGCCGCCGCTCGTGAC
>JACCXE010000057.1 GCA_013697265.1 Actinomycetota bacterium
CCGCCTCGACCGCTTCGGGCAGTCCGTGCACCGAGCGCTCACCCAGTGGCGCAAAGCTGTGCTCGGTTCGGCGGGCCAGGAGCCGAACCATCTCGGTCGTGACGATTTGGCCGGCGGCGGCGGTGGCGCACAGTCGAACCGCCTCTTCCACCGGTTCGCCCGTGTACCGACCGTTGTCTTCGGTCGCGTCGCCGCTTGAAAGCCCCACCCGCACCCCGATGGGGACTGGCGCCTCGCGATTGTGCCTTTCGATGCCTTGCTGCACGGCAACCGCGCTGTCCAGCGCGGCGCCGAGGCTTGGATACACGGCGGTCACACCGTCGCCCGCGTAGGGCACCTCGATGCCGCGCCCGTCCGCAATCGAGGCGCGAACCAACGCGCTGTAGGTCGCGCTGAAGTCTTGGACGGCGTCGACTGGGCCGACAACATCGACGTGCACCACGGAGATCGTGACGGAACTCACGCGAGCGTTCTCCCCAACTCTGTCGCCCCCCGCTCGACGGCACTGCACCCGCACCGCACCGCTGCGTTGAGCGCTTCGGTGCTCAAGTACCGCGCTTGGCGCCGCTGCTCGTCGCCCTTCGTACTCAGCAGACGGGCCCATTCGAGTTGGTTTCGTGCCCGCAAGTACGGCGCTTCCAGCGCGCGCAGCTGCACGTCGGCGCGTTCGAACAGTTCGGCCGCCTCGCGGTCGCGACCGAGCACCACCGCCAGTCGCGCCAGGTACATGCCGACGGTGCCACTGAATGTCGCGCCCGACACGACCCCTTGCGCCTCGAACGGCGCCAGTCGGTCGAAGAGCACCGCGGCCGCAGCCGCATCTTTGACCGAGGCGGCGGCGTCGGCCCAGAGCGTCGTCGTGGTGAGCCAGACGTAGTCATAGGCGTCGCGGTTGAAGTCCGCCGCGAGGGCTGCCTGCAAAACGGGGCGAGCCTCGTCGCCGCGCCCGCACTCGCACAGCATCATGGCGTACGCGGCTTGGAAGCCGGGAAGGCCCGGATTATCTGCCGCCACCTGCTCGATAAGCGGAAGGATCTCGTCGAGCCTTCCCTGATGCAGGCGGATGCCGGCCAGCCCCGCTCCGAACACCACAATCGCGTCGGGCTGTCCGGAATCCGAGCTGATTTGCAGCGCTTCGGTCGCCAACTCCTCGGCCTGGTCGGCGTCGCCGGAAAGCAGTACGAGCATGCAACGCATGTAGAGCACCTGCCACGACAGGTAGGGCTGGCCGATGGCGGTGGCCAGCGCCTCGGCCTGATCGAGCGCCGCGTGGCTGCCGGCTCGATCAGTTTTCGACGCCATCGCATACAGACTGTTCATGGCCGCCCAGAACCGGGCAACGGGATCGCCGATCCGCTCGGCAATGGTGACTACTTCTCGCGCGACCTCGACGGTGCGGGCCAAACCGTCTGGGACCCATAGCGACAGAAAGGTGAGATTCAGCACGTTGAGAAGACACACCTCGTCAACGAGGCGACGCGCCATCGCCTCGGCTTCGGCGGCCAAGGCACGCAGGCGATCGATGTCGCCGGCGAAAGAAAGCTCGGCAACCAACGACGCCAACAACGACGCGCGATCGCGGCTGTCTTCGTCGCCGACGGCCACTAGCGCGCGTTCAAGCATGGCAACGCGCTCGCTGTCGATGGTGCCGATGCTGCTCACCGTTCCCCGTTGGTTGGCGAGCACAGCGCGAACGAGGCGCTTGGTGTCATCGAGTCGCGCCGCTTCGGCGGCCGCGGCCAGCAGCGTGTCGCGATAGCCCGCGTCGCCCGCCTGACGCTGCGCGTCGCCTAACCCGATCAGGGAATCGAGACGGTCGCGCGGCTCGCACTTCGGGTCTGCGTTAAGCAGCTCCACTGCGTTGCCGAACCATCGGATCGCCTCGTGGGGCGCGAGCGTGCTGAGCGCGCGGTCGCCCGCCATGCGGGCGTAGGCCGCCGCTTTGCCGGCGTCGGCCGGTCTGGTCGCGGCCATCCAATGGTGGGCAAGCTCGCCGATACGGTCGCCTGGATCGTTGCCACACTCGGCTTCGAGCAGTTCACCGATCTTGCGGTGCACACGAGCGCGTCGGCCCGAGGACAACTCGTCGTAAAGCGTGAACTGGATCAGTCCGTGGGTGAACGTGAAACGTTCGGGCAAGCCATCCACCTCGGATACCACAGCGGCGTCAGCGGCCTCCTCGAGCGCCGCGAGCACGGAATCTTCGGTCTGGTCGGCTACGCGGGCCAGCAGCGTGAGATCGAAGTCGCGTCCGATCACCGACGCGAGTGTCAGCAACTGATGCGTATCTGGACCGAGGCGGCGCACGCGCTGACCGACCACTTCGCGAACGCTCTCCGGCAAACCAATCGATGCGAGCTCCACCGTCGCCACCCACCGTCCGTCCTCTTGGCGGATGGCCGCGGTCTCCGCGAGATGACGCAACACCTCGGCGGTGAAGAACGGGTTGCCGTCGGTTTCACGGCGCACAGCGTGGGCGAGCGCGATACCGGCGCGGTCCAGCTCGTGACCCGCGAGGGCCTCGAGCAACGCGACGACGGCGTTGTCGTCGAGGCCACCCACCGCGACGCGTTCGACGTGGGCCTCGCGTCGCAGTGCTGCGAGACCATCGGTCAGCGGATGTGTCGCGGTGACATCGCTGTCGCGATAGGTCCCGACAATTAGCACCTCGGCGTCGCCGAGTGTGGTGACCAGGTGGCGGAGTAACACCACAGTCGACTTGTCCGCCCAGTGCAGATCGTCGAGCACCAGCACCACCGGCGCGGCCTGGGCCAATCCCGACAGAAACGAGGTGACGGCCCCGAACAGCAGGTACCGCTCGGCGTCCGCGTCGGTTGTGGCCGGCTCGGCTAAGCCGGCGACTCGCTCACCGACCTGGGGCAGCAGCCGGGACAACTCGCTCAGGTGACGTTCGTCGACGGTCGCCAGCGCCCCGTCGAATGCGTCTCGTAGGAAGTCCCCTACCGCCTGCACGAACGGTTGGTACGGCACACCGACGTCCTCGTCGCAGCGGCCATATAAGACGGTCGCACCGTCGTCGTAGGCGCGTTGGGCGACGTCGCCGGCGAGCGTCGTCTTGCCGATACCGGCGTCGCCGGACAACAGAACCACGCGATGGCCATCGCCCGTGAACGATGCCTTGAGCGCTGTCAGCAGCTGCTCAGACTCCGCCGCGCGTCCGACCAGGCCGGTGGCGGGCGCGTTTGTGAGCCGGCCCGGCATAGGCGCCGAAGCGGGCGCCTTGGCCGGCACCCACCGCAGTTCGAAGGCCTCGACGGGCTCGGGCATTCCCTTGAGTTCGACCTGTCCGAGGGGACCGAAGTCGTGTCCCGATCGACGCGCCAATAGCCGCACCATCTCGGTGGTGACGATCTGTCCACCGTTCGCGATCGCGCACAACCGGGCGGCTTCTACAATCGGCTCGCCGAAGTAGTCGCCATCTTCCTCGGAGGCGTCTCCGCTCGACACGCCGATGCGCACGCCGAGTAGCACCGCGGCTTTGCGGTTGTGCAATTCGATGTTCTGCTGCATTGCGACCGCGCCGTCGAGCGCGGCACCCAGGCTCGGGAAGACCACCATCAGTCCGTCGCCGAGATTTTTCACCACGGAGCCGCCGGTAGCGCCGACGGCGTCGCGCAGCAGCCCGAAATGCGTCGACCGCACTTCTTCCGCAGCGACCGGGCCGAGCCCCGACGCGAGTTCCGTGGATGCGACGAGGTCGGTGAACAC
>JACCXE010000086.1 GCA_013697265.1 Actinomycetota bacterium
GAGATTGCCGTCGGGAGCGCCGCCGGTGTAGTGGTAGTCCCACCGGCTCGTGTGGAAGGTGCGGCCCTTAAACGACTCGATACCAGTGATGGCCGGGAGCTTGGGGCGGTGCAACGGTCCGCTGGCCGAGATGACGAAGCGCGCCTGCATCGCGTCGCCGCGGGTGGTCGACACGATCCAGCGGTCGATGTCTTCGTTCCAACGAACGTCGGTGACTTCGGTCTGGAAGCACGCATTGTCGTACAGGCCGAAGTGCGCGCCGATGTTGCGGCAGTGGGCCAGGATCTCGGGCGCCCGCGTGTACTTCTCTTTCGGCACGTAGCCGATCTCTTCGAGAAGCGGCAGGTAGATGTAGGACTCGACGTCGCACATGGCGCCGGGATATCGATTCCAGTACCACGTGCCGCCGAAGTCGCCGCCCTTCTCGATGATGCGCACGTCGTCCACGCCCGCTTCGCTCAACCGCGCACCGGCGAGCAGACCACCGAAGCCGCCGCCAATCACGACGACTTCGACTTCGTCGGTCAGCGGTTCGCGATCCAAGGGCGCTACGTAAGGGTCCTCCACGAAGTGGGCGAACTTGCCGACGACCTCTTGGTACTGCTCGTTGCCATCAGCCCGCAGGCGCTTGCTTCGCTCTTCGCGATATTTGGTCCGAAGCGCGTCCGGATCGAAGTCAATTTCGCGGTCGCGCTCGGTGGTCGTCATTGCCCGGCGGCCTCCTGGTCGCGCAGGACGCGGCGCAGGATCTTGCCCGACGCCGACTTGGGCACCGCGTCGAGGAATGTGACCTTGCGGATCTGCTTGTAGCTCGCAACCTGGCCGGCCACGAACTCTTGAATCTCTTCCGCGGTTGCTTCGGTGTCGGGCCGCAACACCACATAGGCCGAGGGGATCTCGCCCGCATCGTCGTCGGGCAGGCCGATCACGGCGGCGTCGGCGATCTTCGGGTGCGTGAGCAGCAGCGCCTCAAGTTCGGCCGGCGGCACTTGGAAGCCCTTGTACTTGATGAGTTCCTTGAGCCGGTCGACGATGTAGAGGTGCCCGTCGATGTCGACGTGGCCGACGTCGCCGGTGTGCAGCCAACCTTCGTCGTCGATGGTGGCCTTGGTGGCCTCGTCGTTGTTGAGGTAGCCCTTCATCACTTGCGGGCCTTTGATCCACACTTCGCCGTCGGCGTCGAGCCCAAGCGACTCGCCCGAACCGGGATCCACGATGCGCACCTGCGTGTTCGGAATAGTCATACCGGCCGAGCCGGGCTTGAACTTGCCCTCGGGCGTGGCGTGAGTAACCG
The DNA here is from genome assembly GCA_013697265.1 of Actinomycetota bacterium. GTDB lineage: Bacteria > Actinomycetota > Acidimicrobiia > Acidimicrobiales > JACCXE01 > JACCXE01. Next base: position 1,295 of record JACCXE010000086.1, read on the forward strand.
GCGACAACTCGGTCATGCCGTAGCCCTGCACCACTTCGCAGTCGAGTCGGTTGCCGGCTTCGATCGCGAGCTCGGCCGACAACGGTGCCGCGCCCGAGAAGATGTTTTTCAACGCAGACAGGTCGTAGTTGTCCACCAGCGGATGCTTGGCCAGCGCCACGACCATGGGCGGGGCGACGAAGGCGCGGGTCAGGCCGTGCTCTTGGTGCAGCGACAGGAATTGCTCGAGGTCGAAGCGCGGCATCGTGACGATGGTGGCGCCGAGGTACAGCCCAAGGTTCATTAGCACTTGCATGCCGTAGATGTGGAAGAACGGGAGCACGGCCACGAACGACTCGTCGCTCGTAACGGTGATCACCGCGCCCGTCTGCACGAGGTTGGCCACCAGGTTGTAGTGCGTGAGCATCACGCCCTTGCTCAGGCCCGTAGTGCCCGACGAATACGGCAGCACCACCACGTCGTGGATGTCGACGGGAATCTGTTCGTCAAGCGGCTCGCCGAAGAGGTCGGTGAGCGACTGATGCCCGTCGGCTCCGCCGATGACGATGATTTCCTTCACGCCGCTGTCCGCGCTCGCCGCCACCGCCGTCTCGAGGAACATCGGGATGGTGACGAGTTTCGTAGCCGCCGCGTCGTTCAGCTGGTGGTGCACTTCGCGTTCGGTGTAGGTCGGGTTGACCGTGGTGACCACACCGGCCGCCATGGCCACACCGTGGAACACCACCGCGTACTCGGGACAGTTCGGCGCCATGATCGCGACGACCTCACCTTTGGCCAGTCCCCGTTCGAGCAGGCCCCCGGCGAGGCGTTTCACCTGGTCGTACAGCTCGGTGTAGGACACCCGGCGGCCGTCGGGGCTGTCGATGAAGGCGGCCTTGTCGCCCAGCTCGGCTGCCCTGGCAAATACGAAGGGCGTGAGCGCGGTCTCGGGGATTACGACGTCGGGAAAGGGGCTGTTATGGATCACGGCGACATCTTTTCATCCCACCCCTAGTTAACGTCGGGCGATGGCAAGAGAAGTTGTTACGGGGTATTGCTGGCCGCAGTCGGCGGAGGCGGGTGAACAGGTGGCGGTGCACGTGTCGTCGTCGGGTGGCCGGCCTGTAAACGTCGAGGTGACCCGCGTGGGCTGGAAACGCACGGTCGTGTTCACGAGCGACGGCGTGGCGGCCGAGGAGCAGGCCACTTCCAGTGACGCAGCGGCGAAGGGCTGCGGCTGGGCGCCCACGTTCACGATCGACATCGACCCGGCCTGGTCGTCGGGCTACTACGAGGTCGTCATGACCATCGACGTCGACGGCAAGACGCGGCGTGACTTCGCGTTTTTCGTCGTGCGGCCAACCGTCGCC
>JACCXE010000136.1 GCA_013697265.1 Actinomycetota bacterium
CTCCGGGCCCACGGCATCGACGGGCTTGTCGCGGCGGCCCGCGCGACGTGGCGCGAGCGCGCCGCGATCGGCGACCTTGAGGCGCTCAAGGCGCGCAGCCGCGTCAGCGAAGCCGACGCGCTGCTCGATCCGTCCGGCGCCGGCGGCTTCCTTGTCGCCGAGTGGGACACGCCGACATAAGTCCGTTCTACGCTCAGGGCATGGCTGACTCCGACGCCGCAATCGAAGCGCTCTCGTTCGAGGACCGGCGGTTTCCGCCGTCACCCGAGTTCGTCAACCACGCCCTCGCCACCGACGCGTCGATGTACGACGACGCCACCAAAGACCGCGAAGCGTTCTGGGCCAAGCAAGCCGAGTCCCTCGACTGGTACGACAAGTGGTCGACGATTTGCGAATGGAACCTGCCCTTCGCCAAGTGGTTTGTCGGGGGCACCCTCAACGTCAGTGTGAACGCGCTCGACCGGCATGTGGTAGCGGGCAAGGGCGACAAGGTCGCGTTCCACTGGGAGGGTGAGCCGGGCGACACCCGCACGATCACCTACGCCCAGATGCTCGACGAGGTCGAGCGTTTCGCCAACGTCTTGAAGAACCTCGGCGTGAAGCGTGGCGACCGCGTGAACATCTACATGCCGATGATTCCCGAGCTGCCCGTCGCCATGCTGGCCTGCACGCGCATAGGCGCCGCGCATTCGGTGGTGTTCGGCGGATTTTCGTCCGAGGCCCTGCGCGACCGCATCAACGACGCCGAGGCCAAGGTGCTCATCACGGCCGACGGTGGTTACCGCCGCGGCGCGGCCTCGGGACTCAAGGTCAACGTTGATGTCGCGGTAAAAGAAACGCCGACGATCGAACACGTCGTCGTCGTGCGCCGCACCGGCCAAGACGTCGAGTGGAGCGAGGGCCGCGACCACTGGTGGCACGACTTGATGGACGATTCGGCGCTCGAGAAGCACTGCGAGCCCGAGCGTATGGACTCCGAAGATCTGCTCTACCTGCTCTACACCTCGGGCACCACGGCCAAGCCCAAGGGCATCATGCACACCACCGGCGGCTACCTCACCCAGGTCGCGTTCACGCACAAGTACGTGTTCGATCTCCACGAACACGAAGACATCTACTGGTGCGCAGCCGACATCGGCTGGGTCACGGGGCACAGCTACATCGTCTATGGCCCGCTCACCAACGGCGCGACATCGGTGATGTACGAAGGCACTCCCGACTTCCCGGACAAAGACCGCTGGTGGTCGATCATCGAGAAGTACCGCGTGTCGATTCTGTACTGCGCGCCCACCGCGATCCGTACGTTCATGAAGTGGGGCACGAAGTATCCCGACGGCCACGACCTGTCCACACTGCGCCTGCTCGGCTCGGTCGGCGAACCAATCAACCCCGAAGCGTGGGTGTGGTACTGGAACACGATCGGCGGCGGGCGTTGCCCGGTGGTCGACACGTGGTGGCAGACCGAAACCGGCGGCATCATGATCTCGCCGTTGCCCGGCGTCACCACGCTCAAACCGGGTTCGGCCACGCACCCGCTGCCCGGAGTCGTGGCCGAACTGGTCGACGAAGCGGGCAAGCCCGTCACCGTCGGCGGCGGCTACCTCACGCTCACCGAGCCGTGGCCCGGAATGCTGCGCGGCATTTGGGGCGACCCCGAGCGTTACAAGGAGACGTACTGGTCGCGCTTCGAGGGGCGCTACTTCGCGGGCGACGGGGCCAAGCTCGACGACGAGGGCTACCTGTGGCTGTTGGGCCGCGTCGACGACGTGATGAATGTGTCGGGCCACCGCGTCTCGACCACCGAAGTCGAGTCTGCGCTCGTCGACCATCCCACCGTCGCCGAAGCCGCGGTCGTCGGCGCCAACGACGCCACCACCGGCCAGGCCATCATCGCCTACGTCACCTTGAAAGCAGGCGAGACGGGCGACGAAGCCCACGGCCAGCGGCTGCGCGAACACGTGAGCGTGAAGATCGGCCCGATCGCCAAGCCCAAGACGATCGTGTTCACCGACGACCTGCCCAAGACCCGCAGCGGCAAGATCATGCGCCGCTTGTTGCGCGACGTGGCCGAAGGGCGGGCGCTGGGCGACACCACCACGCTCGCCGACGCAGGTGTTGTCGAAGAGATCGCCCGCCGGGCCGCGACGTCGCCCACCGAGGAGTGAGCGACTCGCCCACTCCCAATAACTGGAAGTGGCACGAGGGCCCGATCGAGGCGGGGCCCGCGGTCATGTTCGACCTCGACGGCGTGCTCTCCGACGCGGTCGGTCGTCAGCACTACATCGAAGGGCCGCGCCGCGACTGGCAGGCGTTCTTCAATGCGTGCGGCGACGACCCCCTGATCGAGGAGGTCGGACGCTTACTGTTGCTGCTCGACCGGTCGCTTCCCATCGTGTTGCTCACGGCGCGCCCGCTGCGGGTGCAGGCCCAGACCGTCGGATGGCTCGAGCGCTACCACCTCCGCTGGGACCTGCTGATCATGCGGGACCACGGCGACTACGACTACGCCGACGACTTCAAATACTTTTCGGTGCAGGAACTGAAGACCCGCGGCATCGACTTGGTGCTCGGCTTCGAAGACGACCCCCGCAACGTGATGATGCTGCGGGCTGCAGGCGTGCCCTGCGTCTACCTACACTCCGGTTACTACGGGTAGGTCGTCGACGAACGGGGGTCGCATGCCGACAGAGATGCACAACGTGTTGTTCGACAGCCGACGCTGGGAAGGCTTCGAATTCCGCGACGACGACATCGTCATCAGCACCCCGCCCAAGTGCGGCACGACGTGGACGCAGATGCTTGTTGCGCTTTTGATCTTCGACACGCCCGACCTGCCGAGCCCGTTGGCTCGCCTGTCGCCCTGGCTCGACATGAACACCCGGTCGCTGGCCGAGGTACGAGCCGAAGTCGACGCGCAAACGCACCGGCGCTTCATCAAGTCACACCTGCCCTTCGATGCATTGCCTCACGACGAGCGCGTCACCTATGTCTGCGTGGGCCGGGACCCTCGCGACGTTGCGCTTTCCATGGCCCATCACATGTCGAACATCGACTTTGAGGTGTTCATGGCCCAGCGCATCGCCGCGGTCGGCATGGAGGACGTCGTCGACATGAAGCCCGAAGACGTACCCGTCATCGCCGACAACGAGGTCGACGGATTCTGGAACTGGGTCGAAGGCAACGGGAGCGGACCGTCGGGCCTGGAGGCGATGGTCCATCACCTTCGTTCGTTTTGGCAGCACCGCGATGATCCGAACGTGGTGATGCTGCACTACAACGATTTGCACGACGACCTTGTCGGCCAGATGACGTACCTGGCTCGCCGTCTCGGCATCGAACGGTCGGCCGAGCGGATCGCGGAACTCGCTCCGTTCGCCCGCTTCGACGCGATGCGCTCGGCCGCCGAAAAAGTGGCGCCCAACTCCGACCAAGGCTTCTGGCGCAGCACGACCGACTTCTTCCATAAGGGCACCACCGGCCAATGGCGCGACGTCGTCGGTGCCAACGAGATGCCCCGCTACGCGGCGCGTCTCAACACACTGGCCGACGCCGAGTTCGCCCGATGGCTGCATCACGGCGCAATCGACGCGTCGTACACCGAGGCGTTTAAGGAGTGGGACGCGTCCGAAAACGGCGATCTGTGGGACAGCGCCGCCGCCGACGGGACCGACGACTGACGCCGCGAGCCGCGCACCGTTCCCAGCCAACGCACAGCTACCCGCGTCTGAGTTCACAGGCCTCGGGATTACCCTCGGCGGTCAATGAGTAAGAACACCATCAAGACCTACGTGCTGCTCGCAGCGCTAGGCGG
>JACCXE010000197.1 GCA_013697265.1 Actinomycetota bacterium
ACGGGCCGGCACGCTTGAAGGCGACGAGGCGTTCGGCCGCGAAGCGGGCGGGCGCAACCTGCCCAAGCGCGCGCCCAAGCCGGTGGTCGATCCGTCGACCCTGCCGTCGCGTTCGCCCGACGTCGCGATCGACAACCCCGTCTTCACGCCACCCTTCCTGGGGTCGCGCATCATCAAGGGCATCGCCCTCGACGACATCGTCGGCTACATCAACGAGACGGCGCTGTTCCGCAACCAGTGGCAGTACCGGCCCGAGCATGGCGAAAACGACGAAGACTTCAAGGCCCGCATCCGCCCCGTGTTGCGCGAGCGTCTCGCCGAAGCCAAGGCGCTCGGCCTGCTCGTGCCACAGGTCGCGTACGGCTACTTCCCGGCGAACGCGGACGGAAACGACCTGATCATCTGGAAAGACGACGACCGCAACGCCGAGTGGATGCGGTTCTCGCTCCCCCGCCAACAAAAAGAGCCGTTCATGTCGATCGCCGACTTCGTAAAGCCGGTCGGTTCAGCCGAGCCCGACTACCTCGCCTTCCACGTAGTCACGATGGGCGAAGTCGTGTCGCAGCACGCGGCCAAGTTGTTCGCCGAGAACAAGTACACCGACTACCTGCACGTGCACGGCCTCGGCGTCGAGATGGCTGAAGCCCTGGCCGAGTTGTGGCACCGCCGCATACGCGAAGAATGGGGCTTCGCCGACGAAGACGGGCCGTCGATCGCCGGGCTGTTCCGCCAGCAATACCGAGGCGGCCGCTACTCGTTCGGCTACCCGGCCTGTCCGGATCTGGAAGACAACGTAAAAATCGGCGAACTGCTCGGAGCCGAGCGCATCGGCGTCGAGTGCAGCGAAGAGACCTCGTTCCAGTACCAACCAGAACAGACCACGTCAGCCGTCATCTGCCATCACCCGCAGGCGAAATACTTCGTCGCATGACGGAATCGCTGTCAGTGCGGCCGATCGGATTTGTCGTTGGTGGACGGGTCGAGGCGATCGACGACGACTGGGGTGACGTCGAGTGCACGATCGAACTCGACGCCGACCAGTTCGGGGCTGATGTGTTGGCCGGGCTGGACGCGTTCAGCCACGTCGAGATCGTCTACATCTTCCACTTGGTGGAAGACGAGGACATCGAGACGGGTGCCCGTCATCCACGCGAACGTGAGGACTGGCCGCTGGTCGGCATCTTCAGTCAACGGGCCAAGGGCCGGCCCAACCGCGTCGGCACCACGACGTGTGAAATCGTGTCGGTCGACGGCCTGAGTCTGCGCGTGCGGGGTCTTGACGCGATCGACGGCACGCCGGTCATCGACATCAAGCCGTTCATGACCGCCTTCGCACCCCGATCAGCGGTACGCGAGCCAACCTGGGCCAAAGAACTCATGGCCGATTACTGGCACGCCGGCGAACACGTCGACTGGTGATCCATCGTCGTCGAACCTTCGGTCCGACGACGAGCCAGACTCAGCCGGCGGAATCGGTGAGCCTTCGGACCGGCGAAGCCGGATCCTTCGGCGTGACGTCGATCTGCTTAGAGATCCTTAGCGAGCCTTAGGCCTGAGAAGGCCCAGCGGCAGTGGGGCCCGAAAAAGTTGCGGTAGGTGGCGCGGGCGTGACCCCTGGGGGTGGCGCACGACGAGCCGCGTAGCACTTCCTGGTTCACCATGAACTTGCCGTTGTATTCGCCAACCGCACCGGCCGCGGGTGCGAAGCCGGGATAGGGCGAGTACGACGACGCCGTCCACTGCCACACCGAGCCATACCATTCGTCGGACGTCGGGTGCAGGCACTTCAGGTCGAGACCGCTACGCGCCGGCGCCTTCTTAGGCGCGGCCACTTCCCACTCGAACTCGGTAGGCAGACGGGCGCCAGACCAGCGGGCGAACGCGTCGGCCTCATACCAACTCACGTGCACGACCGGTTCGTCGGCGCGCACGGCGAGCGGGCCGCCCAGCGTGAAGGTCAACCACTCGCCGTTTTCTTGCCACCAATACAGCGGCGAGTCCCACCCTTGCGCCTTCACCGTGTTCCATCCGTCGCTCATCCAGAACTCGGGCCGCTCGTAACCGCCGTCGTCCATGAACGCGAGCCACTCGCCACACGACACGAGCGTCTCGCTGATGGCGAAGGGCCGCAGCAACGCGTCGTGCCGTGGCGCTTCGTTGTCGAAGGAGAAACCGTCGCTGCCAAAGCCGACCTCGACGACACCGCCGTCGTGCTCGGACCACTGACCGGTTTTGGAACGGTCGACGGGTTGGTCCCACCAGCGGGCCTTGCCGTAGTGAGGCTGAGTCGGGTTGACCGACAGGACGTGTTTGATGTCCATGACGATCAGTTCTTGATGTTGCTGTTCGTGGTTCAGGCCGAGTGCTACTAAGGAGGCGATCTGCTGGTCACCGGCCTTCGCCCGCTCGATCAGCATTTGCATGTTGTCATCGACGTGATGCCGATAGTCGCCGATTTCCTTGGCCCCTGGGCGCGTAAGTAGGCCGCGCTCGTTGCGGGCGTGGCGGGGGCCGACGCCCTCGTAATACGAGTTGAACAAGTAGCGGTAGTGCTCGTCGAAGTGTCGATAGCCACGCAGCGACGTCTCGAGCAGAAACGTTTCGAAAAACCATGTGGTGTGGGCCCGGTGCCATTTCGTGGGGCTGACGTCGGGCATGGACTGCACGGTTTGGTCTTCCGCTGAAAGCGGCTCGGCCACTTGCTCGGTGAGCTTGCGCACTGTGGCGTAGTCGAGTTCAGGCATTTACGCCACCTCCGCGATGGTCAAAAGGAAGTCTCCCGCGTCGTCGGTCCACCGGTCGGTCACCCTCATGTCGGCGGCCGCGAGTTCGTGGTTGACAGCCGACGGGGTGAACTTGGCGCTGATCTCGGTGCGCAGCACTTCGCCCTCAGTGAAGCCGACCTCGAGATCCAACCCGTCGACGCGGACGCGTTGGTCGAAGAGCGAAACCAACTGCATCTCGATCCAGTTGTGCGCTTCGTCGTAGACGGCCCGGTGACGGAACCGCTCGACGTCGAAGTTCGCACCGAGGTCACGGTTGAGCCGCACCAAGACGTTAAGGTTGAACGCCGCGGTTACCCCCAGGGAGTCGTCGTAGGCCGCAACCAGGCGGCCGCGGTCTTTTTGGAGGTCGGTGCCGAGCAAGAACGCGTCGCCTGGGTTCATGGTTTCGCGCACGGTGCGCAGCATTTGCGCCCGCTCGTCTGGCGTGAAGTTGCCAATGGTCGAGCCCAGCAGCGCGATGAGCCGACGGCCTTCACGCGGGATGTGCACGATGTCGTGGCCGAAATCGCCGACAATGCCGTGCACGTCGAGGCCCGGATACTCGTTCATCAGCGCCTCGGCCGCGTCGCGCAGGGTGGACTCAGCCACGTCAAACGGCACATACGTGGCCGGCATCGGCATGGCGTCGAGCAGGAAGCGCGTCTTCTCGGAGGTGCCCGAGCCCAGTTCGACCAGAACGTTCGGCTCGCTCGCCGAAATGACGTCCTTCGCGTGGGCGGCGAGGATCGATCGCTCGGCCCTGAAGGGGTAGTACTCGTTGAGTCGGGTGATGTCGTCGTAGAGCTCGCAACCCCGCTCGTCGTACAACCAGGTGGGCGAAAGGGCCTTCGGTGACGATGTGAGGCCCCGCACAACCTCGTTTCGGAGCGCGACGGCGGCCGCGGCTTCGTCGAGGAAAACCTCAATCCGCATCATGTGCAATCTACGGAGGGGGTGTGACATCGAGATGACATACCCACGAACACTGTCCTCCCAGCCCCGCGCACCCGTTATTCCTTGGTAATCGTGCGTCCGACGAAGAACGCGCCGGCGCCAAAGGCGGCGATTCCGAACCCGGTGAGCCAAGGACCGGCGTTTTCATACGCCTCGTCGAGGCCGTAGCCCAGCCCCACCATCAGCGCGAACGCCAGCGACCCGCCGGCGGCGTCGTTGGTCAGGAACCGCTTCACGTCGAAGCGGGCGACACCGGCCGCGGCACCGATAAGGCTCGACGGCATCGCCGCGAGCCGTCCGAGAAACACCACCCGGGCGCCGTTCTTTTCGATGGCCTTGCGGACCTTTTGGATTCGCTTGCGCGGCAGTAGCCGCCCGAGCAGCCCGGGCAGGGCCTTGCGGGTCATCTTGGGTCCGTACTCGTAGCCCAACGCGTAGGACAGCCAGACCCCGCCGAAGTAGACCGGTATCGCGCAGATCACGACGACGTACCAGGACACATCGCCGTTCTCGATGGCGTAGCCGGCGAATAACAACACCTCTTTCGTGGGCCGCAAGAACACGAGTACGCCGACATGTTTCCGGTACAAGAACGGCGCCAACGGGATGGCGGCGAGTTGCATGACCACCCGCGCCGCGCCGAGGACGGCGAGTATGCGGTGGTACCGCGAATCCCGCGGTTTCGCGGCAGCCATGTTTGTGGTGGTTCCTTTTAGGGGAAGGTCGATGTAGTGGAAGACGGATTACCCGAGGCGGTCGCAAGCAAACTCAGCCCAGCCGAGCGTTACGGCCTACGCCAAACGCTGCTCGTTGTCGCCGTCGCGCTCGTGGGTGTGCCGTTCGGATTGCTATTACAGCAGGTAACCCGTGAGGGCCCGCTCACCCGCGTCGACACCAGCCTGGCCGAGTGGCTGCACGAACGGGTGCGAGACAGCGCCTCGCTGACCGCGGTCATGAAGACGCTGTCCTTCGTGGGTCGCCCGACGTTCCTCGTCCCGTTGGTTGCGTTAACGACGTTGTGGTGCGTGCGCAGCGGAGCCCGCAAGCTGGCCGCGTTCCTCATACTCACGTCCCTCGGCGGTGGCGCGGTCGACACAATCGTCAAGATCCTCGTCAGTCGGCCTCGTCCGAGCTTCGACGACCCGATCGCTACCGCGCTCGGCAAGAGCTTCCCGTCTGGGCACGCGATGAGTTCGACGATTTGCTATGGCGCGGTCGTGTTGGTGGTGCTGCCGTTGGTCGCGGCGCGGTGGCGGCCGGTACTGATCGCAGCCGTTTCGCTGTTGGTGCTCGGCATCGGGGTGTCTCGCCTTGCCCTCGGCGTGCACTTTTTGTCCGACGTACTCGGTGGTTTCGTGCTCGGCGGCGCATGGCTCGTCGGCTCGGTCGCGGTATTCGAGGTGTGGCGCGTCGAGCGCGGGAAACCCAAGACGCATCCCGCTACCGAAGGCGTCGAGCCCGAAGAAGCGAAGACCCTTACCGACTGAAGCTCAGCCGGCGAGAACGGCGCGGGCTACGAGGTCGGTGCCAAACGCGGTGAGGATCGCGAGGTAGAGCAGACCGGTGGCGGCCATCACCGCGCTGTACGAGCGTTCCTTCAGCGCC
>JACCXE010000204.1 GCA_013697265.1 Actinomycetota bacterium
GGCCGGCACCCATCGATCGGCTGGGACGCGGCGGGCGGGGCCGAGGCGGCCGAGCCGTGACGGGCGGCGTGGTCGGTGGGCGCAGCGGGATCGGCGCGACGTCGACGTCGTCGTCGCCGAAGGTGAAGTCGTCGTCGGATTGGTCGATGTCGTCGAAGGAGAAGACCGACGTGCGGGTTTCGTCGAGCGCACCCATCGGCGGCTCGCTACCAGCAAGAACCGAAGCGTCGTCGAAGCCGGCGTCGTCCCACGCGTCGTGCTGATCGCGCCAGCGCGGCGCACCGCCCGACAACGCCGACCACGCCGCTAGGTCGTCTTCGGACTCCTCGCCGTCGACCACATCGACGTCGGATTCGCCGAAACGGCCGCTGAGCACGGCCGGAACTTCGCCGGTGGGCGGCTCAGTCCAGTGGGGCAGGTTTGGCGGAGCCGGAGTAACCGCGGCGCGGGGTGCCTCGTCGTCATCGTCGAAGGAGAAACCGAGCTGGGTCTCGTCGGGCGGGGGCGCAATACGGCGCTCGAAGCGCAGGGGCTCTTGGGGCGCCTCGGTGCCTGACTCCTGCGCGTTGACCGCCGCGGCCGCCTCCTCGGCGCCGAGGATCCGCACGCCCTCGGGCCGCGGACGCGTGGGTTCAGCCTCTTCTTCGAACTCGCTATCCCACTCGTCCATCTGTCCCCCTTAAAGGTCTGACGGGCCTGACAAGCTCAGACCTCGAGCAGTTCCTGTTCCTTGGATTGGAGCAGACGATCAATATCGGCGACCGCTTGTTGCGTGATCTTTTCCAGATCTTTTTCGGCTCGGTCGAGTTCATCGCTGGTGATGTCGCCGTCTTTCTCGAGCGATTCGAGGTCCTTTCGGGCGGCGCGTCGTGCATTGCGCACGGCGACGCGAGCGTCCTCGGCCTTGGCATGGACCAATTTGACCATCTCGCGGCGGCGATCTTGGGTCAATTCGGGAAACGAGAGGCGGATGACGGATCCGTCGCTGTTCGGCTGCAGGCCCAGGTCGGAGTTCAGGATGGCCTTTTCGATGTCTTTTATCGCGCTCTTGTCGAACGGCGCGATCACCAACAGTCGGGCCTCGGGCACCGAAAACGAGGCCAGCTGTTGCAGCGGGGTGGGCGCGCCGTAGTACTCGGCCCGAAGATTCTCGACGAGCGTGGGCGAGGCCCGCCCGGTGCGCACCGTGGCGAAGTCGTGATTGGCGTGCGCGGTGGCGGCTGCCATCTTCTCGCGGCACTCGTCCAGCGTCATGCCGACTAAGGAGTCATCACTCATCAGCTGATCAGCGTACCTATCGGTTCACCGAGAAGGGCGCGACGCACGTTGCCCGGCGTCATCACGTCGAATACGAGGATGGGCAGGCCGTTGTCTTTGCAGAACGTGATCGCGGTGAGATCCATTGCCCGCAGGTCCTGATTCACCACGTCCATGAACGACACTTCGGCCAGTTTCAAGGCGTCGGGGTTGGTGCGGGGGTCTGCGGTGTAGACGCCGTCGACTCCCCCATGGGTGCCCTTGAGCAGCACGCCGGCCTCGATCTCGACGGCGCGTAACGCCGCGGGCGTGTCGGTGGTGAAGAACGGATTGCCCATGCCCGCCGCGAAAATCACGATGCGGCCTTTCTCGAGGTGACGGATGGCGCGCCGGCGAATGTAGGGCTCGGCGATCTGCGCCATCTGGATCGCGGTTTGCACCCGGCATTCCTGGCCGCGGCGTTCGAGGGCGTCTTGGAGCGCGAGCCCGTTGATCACCGTCGCCAGCATGCCCATGTAGTCGGCCTGCGCCCGGTCCATACCCACCGCGGCGCCAACCGCGCCGCGCCAGATGTTGCCGCCGCCAACGACGACCGCGATTTCGACGCCGAGTTCATTGCGGGCGTCGGCCAACTCGCCGGCGATGCGATCGACGATTTCACCGTCGATCGTGTCGACCGAGGATGACGAGGCGAATGCCTCACCAGAAAGCTTGAGAACGACCCTTCCCCAACGTGGCTGGTCGCCCACCGCTTAGCTCTCGATGAGCAGCTGCGAGAAGTTGGCGATCTTCACGTCGCCGAGCTGCTGGCCGACCGACTGCTTCGGCTCTTTGGCGAAAGGCTGCTCAAGCAGCACGCCGCCGGGCTGGCGCTTGTGCCATCCGGTGAGCTTTCCGGCCACGATCTTTTCGAGCGCGGCTTCCGGCTTGCCGTCGGCGATCGTTTCCTTCTCGAGCTGAGCCCGCTCGTTCGCGATGGCGTCAGGATCAACCTCGTCGACCGACACAACCGACGGGCGGCTGAAGGCCGCCGTGAGGGCGATGTCGTGGGCCAGTTCTTGGCTGCCGCCATCGAGTTCGATGAGGATGCCGTTGACACCGCGGCCGTTCTGGACGTGGAGATACGTGTCGAGCACGTGGCCTGCGGGCGCCTCGATGCGCACTACTTCGCCGAGCTCGACGTTTTCCTTCAGCGTGATCTTGAGATCGTCGATCGCCGGTTGGAACCCGGCCGCTGCCGCCTCGCCCTTTTCGACGACGCCTTGCGCGATGTCGTTGGCCAGATTCACGAAGTCGGGCGACTTCGCGACGAAGTCGGTCTCGCAGCGCAAGTGCACGAGCGCGGCGACGTTGTCTTGGCGGGCCAGCGCGATCGCGCCTTCCGCGTTTTCACGCCCCGAACGCTCGGCCGCTTTACCCAAGCCGCGCTCGCGCAGCCACAGCGCGGCCGCTTCGGCGTCGCCGTTGTTTGCCTCGAGGGCGCGCTTGGCGTCCATCATTCCGGCACCCGTGAGTTGACGCAGCGCCTGTACTTCCTTGGCAGAAACAGCCATCTATCCGTTGATCCTTGCGTGTGGTGGGGACAGAACTAAGCGGTTGCGGGGTCGGCGCCGCTGTCGACAGCCGGGGCAGCCTCGGCCTCGGCGGCCGGTGCTTCGGCCGCGGGCGCATCAGCCGGTGCGGCCGCGGGCGCATCAGCCGGTG
>JACCXE010000230.1 GCA_013697265.1 Actinomycetota bacterium
GTCACCGCCGCATCCCCAGGCTGAGCGCGCAGTCGCCGGCCGCATCGGTCCACCAACCCACCATCTCAAGGCCAGCGTCCACGAGTTCATCGCGGACGCGCTCCACGCGGAACTTGGCGCTGATCTCGGTGCGCAACTCCTCCCCGTCGGCGAACTCGACGGACAGGCCGAGTGCGGTGACACGCACCGTCTGTGCGCCGCGGGATTTGAGGCGCATTTCGATCCACTCGTTGACGGGGTCCCAATGGGCGACGTGGTCGAAACGATCAATGGCGAAGTCAGCGCCGAGTTCGCGATTGAGCATGACGAGCACGTTCTTGTTGAACTCGGCCGTTACTCCACTGGCGTCGTCGTAGGCCGCAACGAGCCGGTCGGGGTCCTTGACCAGATCGACGCCGAGCAGCAGCGAGTCACCCGGGTTCATCACGTCGACCACGCCGGCGAGAAAGTCGGCGCGTTCGCCGGGCGTGCAGTTACCGATGGTGCAGCCGAGGAACGCAATCATTCGTCGTCGCCCGGCCGGGATGGCGTCGAGGTCGACGCGAAAATCGCCGACGATCCCGTGTACGGCCAGATCCGGAAATTCCTCGACAATCGCGCCAGCGGCATCGCGCAAGGTTCCTTCGCTGACGTCGAAGGGCACATAGGTCGTGAGCGAGGCTTCGTCGATCAGCGCGCGAATGAGGATGCGCGATTTCTCACATGTCCCCGAACCGAGTTCGGCGAGCACTTCGGCCTGGGAGGCGGCCGCGATGTCGGCGCTGTACGTCCCGAGAATCTGGCGCTCGGCCCGCGTCGGGTAGTACTCCGCCACGCGGGTGATCTGGTCGAACAACTCGCTGCCGCGCGCGTCGTAGAGGTAGACCGCGGGCAGAGTCTTGGGCGTCGACGAGAGCCCGGCGACTACGGCGGCCCGCAGGCCGTCGACGAGATCGTCAGGTCCGAGCCGCACGGTTATCCCCGCCGGGGCCGCGAACCTCAGACTCATGAACGGAACTCGCGGAGCTTGTCGCGAAACAGTGTGGAGGCGATGGCGCTGCGGTGGGTCTGACCCTTCAGGAAGGCCTTGGTGAAACCCTTGGCCTGTTTGTACGTGATCTTGGCCGGCATCGGGGGCTCGTCGGGGTTGACGATCACGTCGATGAGCGACGGGCCGGGATGGGCAATGGCACGCCGCATCGCATCTTCGAGGTCGCCCGGAGCGTCGACACAGAGACCGAGCCCGCCACACGCGGTGGCCCAGGGCGCGAAGTCGCCGCGCCGTTCCCATCGCACGCCGTGTTCGGGGTAGCCCAGCGCCATCTGCTCCCACAGGATCTGTCCGTACAGGGCGTTGTTGATCACAACAACGGTGATCGGGATCTCGTAGCGACAGGCGGTGAGGAACTCGGCCATCAGCATGGCGAAGCCGCCGTCGCCGACGAAGGCGATGACTTGGCGATGGGGGTGGGCGATCTGGGCGGCGATGGCGTAGGGCAGGCCCGGCGCCATCGACGCAAGGTTGCCGGACAGGTAGAACTCGCGCGTCCCGCGGATGTGAAAGTGGCGGGCCGCCCAACTCGCGATCGTGCCCGAGTCGCACGTGAGAATCGCGTCCTCGCCCGCGATGCGGTCAACGAGCGCGGCGACGTACTGCGGTTGGATCGGGTCCGCGTCGGCCGACTCGAGCGACGTCATCTTGGACCGCCAGCCCGCCATCGACTCCTGCGCCGTGGTGAGAAACGATCGTTCCTCTTGGCGTCGCAGCAATGGGAGCAGCGCGGTCAGGGTTTCGGCGGCGTCGCCGACGAGCGGCACGTCGGTGGGCATTCGGTTGCCGGCGCGCACCGCGTCGCTGTCGATCTGCACACAGCGCGCCTGGCCCGGGTCGGGCAAGAACGCGGTGAAGGGAAAACTGCTACCGACCATAAACACGGTGTCGCAGGTCTCCATTGCTTCTTCGGACGGAAGCGTGCCGAGTAAGCCGAGGCCGCCCGTCGTCAGCGGATGGTCGTCGGGCACGACCGCTTTGCCCGACAACGCCTTCACGATCGGCGCGCCGAGCACCTCGGCCGCGGCGAGGACCTCGGTGCGGGCACCAAGCGCGCCCGCGCCGGCCAGGATCACGACGCGCTCGCCCTCGTTCAGCACGTCCGCGGCGCGCTGAAGGTCCGCGGCGCGCGGCAGACCGGGTGGCCGGACGTAGATCGGTGCGGTCGCCGGCGTGCGTCCCGCGCCGAGCCCGCCCTCCCAGGGGTCGGCGTCGGCGGGGGCCTCCTGCATGTCCACCGGGAATGTGAGGTGCGACACGGTGCGGCGCGACAACGAGGTGCGCACCGCGTTGTCCACCAAGGTCGGGATCGACACGGGCACGTAGACCATGGCGTTGTACTCGGCCACATCCTCGAAGAGATGCTCGAGGTGCACCTCTTGCTGGAAGCCGGTGCCGAGCAACTTGGCCGCCTGCATGCCGGTGATAGCCAAAACGGGTTGGTGGTCGAGCTTGGCGTCGTAAAGGCCGTTGAGCAGGTGGATGGCGCCCGGCCCCGACGTGGCCAGACACACCCCGAGCCGACCGGTGGTCTTGGCGTAGCCCGTGGCCATAAAGGCGGCGGCTTCCTCGTGGTGCACGACCACGACGCGAATCTTCTCCGCGTGGCGACGAAACCCCTCCATGATCCCGTTGATCCCGTCGCCGGGCAGACCGAACACGGTGTCGACACCCCAGTCAATCAGGCGTTTCACGAGTAGCTCGGACGCGATCTCACTCACTGGAGTTCTCCTTGGGGGCGGAAGTCGGGCAGCGCGCGCTGCAAGAGCTGCGCGAGGTGCAGCGGTGGTGCCGGCATCTCGGGTCGCATCTGCTCGCGGCAGCTGAAACCGTCGGCCAACACCGTCGCGGTGCCGCGGTCGCGCACGGCGGGTAACACGCCAAGTTCGCCCACGGCCTGGGACACGTCGTAGTGATCGGCTTCGAAGCCGAACGACCCGGCCATGCCGCAACAGCCCTTGTCGAGGACGGTCACCTCGAGGCCCGCGGCGCGCAGCAGCTGCTCCTCGTCGTCGAAAGTCATCACGGCGCGATGGTGACAATGGGGTTGCACGATGACTTCGCCGTCGAGCTGTGGTGGCTCCCACTTGGCCGCGACGAGTAACTCGCTGAGCACAACGGTCTGTCGGCGCAGACGTTCGGCGTCCTCGTCGTGCGGGAACATGCCGCACAACTCGTCGCGGAACACCGCCACGCAACTCGGCTCCATCCCGACCACGGTCACGCCGGCGCGGATGTCGTCGCGCAAGTCGTCGAGGATGGCCTGGAGTTGACGCTTGGCTTGACCGAGGAAGCCGTAGTCGTACAGCGGCCGTCCGCAGCACAGCACCGACTTCGAGATCGTCACGCGGTAACCGGCGGCCTCGAGCACGTCGACCCCGGCGCGCAACACGTCGGGCGTGAAGTGATCGTTGAACGTGTCGACCCATAGCAGCACGCGCTGGCGGTCCGCGTCACCGGCGGGGGCGTCGCGGTTGGCGAACCACTGACGAAACGTCTCGGGCGCCAGCGTCGGCACGTCGCGCTTTTGGTGGATGCCGGCCGCCGCCTTGGCCAGGCGGCGCAGGCCCGGGGTCGTGATGGCGAAGTTGGCCAGACGGGGGGCGCGACTGCCGAGCCGGGCCCACCAGTGGATCAGCCCGATCGCGTAAGCGTGGCGGGGACGCAGGCGGCGCGCGTAGTGGTGCGACAGGAACTCGGCCTTGTAGGTGGCCATGTCGACGCTGACCGGGCAGTCGCTCTTGCAGCCCTTGCACGACAGGCATAGATCCAGCGCGTCCTTGACGCCTTTGTCACGCCAGCCGTCGGTGACGACGTCGCCTTCGAGCATCTCGAACAGCAGCCGCGCCCTTCCCCGCGTCGAGTGCTCCTCGTCGTGGGTGACGCGATAGCTCGGGCACATCGTGCCGCCGCTTTCGTTGCGACACAGCCCGACGCCCACGCATCGCAGCGTTGCTTTAGCGAAGCTGCCGTCATCGGCGGGAAACGCGAAGTGCGTCGTAACCGGGATGGGGTCGTAGCGCGTGCCGAGCCGGAGGTCCTCGTCGAAGCGGTGGGGACGCACGACCTTGCCCGGGTTCATGCGGCGGCGCGGGTCCCAGATGTCCTTGAACTGTTCGAAGGCGCCGACGATCTCCGCGCCGAACATGCGCGGCAACAGTTCGGCGCGCGACTGCCCGTCGCCGTGTTCGCCCGACAGGGAACCGCCGTGGCGTAGCACCACGCCTGCGGCCTCCTCGGCGAAGGCGCGGTAGGCGCGCAGGCCCGGCGCCGAGCGCAGGTTGAAGTCGATCCGGGTGTGCACGCAGCCGTCGCCGAAGTGGCCGTAGAGCGCGGCGGTCGGGTGCTCATATTTGTCGAGCAGTGCTTTGAATTCCCGCAGGTAGTCGCCGAGGTTTTCGGGCGGCACGGCGGAGTCCTCCCATCCCTCCCACGTGTTGCCCCGGCCCGCGACGCTCGCCGTCGCGCCGAGCCCGGCTTCGCGCACTAGCCAGAAACGGTCCTCCTCGTCGGGGTCGTCGATCACGACGCAGTCGATTGCAGTGGTCTCGGACTTGATCGTCTCGGCCAACTCGTGGGCCGCGGCCGACGCCTTCTGCATCGTGTCGGCGCCGATCTCGGCCAGCAGCCACGCCGAACCGCGGGGCAGGTTCTTCAGGTTGCCGGCACTGTCGCCGTGCTCGCGGATGTCCGACGCCAGCTGCGCGTCGAGACCTTCGAGGCCGATGACGCCGTGCCCGAGGACAGCCGGCACCGCGTCGGCCGCGTCGAACACGTCGATGAAACCGATGACGACAAGAACGCGGGCCGGCGGACTATGCACGAGTTGCACCTGCGCTCCGAGCACTGCGACACAGGTGCCTTCGGTGCCGACCAGGGCGCGGGCGATGTTGCCGTCGTTCTCGGGCAACAGTTCGTCGAGGTTGTAGCCCGAGACCCGCCGCGGCAGTTTCGGGAACCGGCGCCGAATCTCGTCGGCGTATTTGTCTCGCAGCACGGCGAGGTCGGTGTAGATCTGACCGACGCGCCCGCCCGAGGACGCGAGGCGGCGCCACTCGGACTCACTTGTGGCGCCGACGGTCAGACGCACTCCGTCGTAGGTGACCACGTCGAGCGAGATCACGTTGTCGGCCGTGCGTCCGGCCATTATCGAGTGCACGCCGCACGAGTTGTTGCCGATCATCCCGCCGAGGGTGCAGCGGTTGTGGGTCGAAGGGTCAGGGCCGAAGGTGAGGTGGTGCTTCTCAGCCTCGTCGCGCAACTCGTCGAGCACGGTGCCGGGCAACACCCGCGCCGTCTTGGCCGCGACGTCGAGCGCCACGCCGCGGAGGTGTTTGGAACAGTCGATGACGACCGCCACGTTGCAGCATTGCCCGGCGAGGCTCGTGCCGCCGCCGCGGGGCAGCACCGCCACGTCGTGCGCGGCGCACACGGCCATGGCCGCGACCACGTCGTCGACATCGACGGGCACGACCACGCCGATCGGCACGTGTCGGTAGTTGGACGCGTCGACCGCGTAGAGGGCGCGGCTGGTGTCGTCGAAGCGCACGGCGCCGCGCACGACCGCGCGCAGGTCGGCCGCGACAGCCTCGTGACTCACGCGCTCGCCCACGTCACGTATTTGTCGGCGTCGGACGTCTTCAGTTCGACGCCGAGACCGACCCGTTCCATGTCGGGCACGAGCCGGCCACCGATGGGCTCCAGCGTCCCCTCAAACACGAGGCGTTCGAGGCGGACGTGGTCGTGAAACCATTCGACGTCGCGGGCGCCGGGCACAGCGCAACACAGCGGCGCGTGCAGCGTGGGTGCCGTGTGCGCCGAAAGCGGGACCCCAGCGGCGTCGGCTACCGCCGCGGCGCGCAGAAATCCGGTCACGCCGCCACAGCGCGTGGCGTCGGCCTGAACCACGTCAACCGCGCCGGCGGCGAGCATGCGACGGAAGTACGCGGGGCCGTCGCCGTATTCGCCCGCGGCCACGGCCATGCCCGGTGGCACGCGGCGCCGAAGGTGCGCCAGTCCGTCCAGATCATCCGACGACACGGGCTCCTCGAACCAACTCACCCCGTGCTCGGCGAACGCATCCGCCAAGCCGGCCGCCTGGGCCACGTCATACGCTCCGTTCGCGTCGACGTACAGCCCGACGTCGGGACCGATCGCATCGCGGGCGACGGCGACGCGTGCGATGTCGGCCTCGGGCTCGCGACCCACCTTCATCTTCACCGCCGATAGACCATCGGCAGCCCAACCGGCGAGCTGGTCGCCGAGGCGCCCGACCGTGTAGGAGGTGAAGCCACCGCTGCCGTATGCGTCTACGGCATCCGCGCAACGACCGAGCAGCCCGACGAGAGGCAGTGCGAGCGCCCGCGCTTTGAGGTCCCACAAGGCAACGTCGACCGCGCTTAACGCGTACGTCCCGAGGCCAGAGCGGCCCAGGTTGCGCAGCGCGGCGGCCATGCGCGACCACGCGGCGGCGACATCGGCGATCGGCTGACCGACGACGAGCGGGGCCAACAGCTCGTCGACGAGCATCGCAGCCGCGGTGTGCGTGTAGCTCCAGCCGTAGCCGACGCAGCCACCGCCGCTGGCCTCGACGAGCACCATCGTGGTGCTCGTCCATTCGAAGGTTCCGTCGGACTCGGCAGCGTCGGTCGGCACGGTGAGCGCGGAGACGCGCAGTCGCTCAACGCTTCCGAGGTTGTTGGATTGCACCCCGCTCGTCGTGCCCGCGACGGCCAGCGCACAACCGCGGCAGAGATAACGATTTGCTTACGACGGGCTTCGCGGTGGTCGCGAAGTCCGGGTTCGGGGTACCGGCAACCAATGAGAATTGGTGACGTCGCGGGGACGATCGGCAAGGGCCTGGCCGCCGGGATCGTCGGCACTGCGGCCATGACGGTTTCGAGCACGTTGGAGGCCAAGCTCCGCAAGCGCGAAGCCAGTTCGGCGCCGTCGGACGCGGCGGGCAAGGTGCTCGGTGTGCAGCCGCGCGACGAGGAAGGTAAAGCGCGTTTCAGCACGGCCGTTCACTGGGCGTTCGGCACAGGTTGGGGCGCGGCGCGCGGCGCGTGGGCTGTGCTCGGCGTTCGCCGCGGCCCGGGCACCGTGGCCCATTTCGCCACGGTATGGGGCAACGAATTGATCTCTTTGCCGAAGCTCGGCGTCGCCCCGCCCGTCAAGGAATGGGGTTCCAAAGAGTTGGCCATCGACGCGTTTCACCACGCGGTGTACGCCGTAGCGACCGGGCTCGCGTTCGAGTTCCTCGACCGTCACTCGAACAGTTCGGGCCACTGATCAACTCTCGCCTGCACTGTCCGAAATCCGAGCGATGTACACGCCCCTCAGATCTTGGTGACGCCCTGGCCGGCCAGGAACAACCCCACCACGACGATGACCACGCCCGTCCCGATGGGGAGCATGCGGCTGAACCAAGCCAGGCGCTCCCGTCGTTCCGCGGTGACGTAGCGCCGGTCGAGGGCGCCGCGGGTCTTGAGCAGGACCAGCCCGGCTCCCGTGAGGGTGAGCGCCATGCCCACGCCGTAGGCAACCACCAGCACGACGCCGAACCAGGTGCGTCGCAGGGCGATGGCGCCGAGCAACACGACCACCGCGGACGGCGACGGCAGGAATCCGCCGACGAAGCCCATGGCTATCAAGCTGCCCCAGGTGATGG
>JACCXE010000236.1 GCA_013697265.1 Actinomycetota bacterium
ACGGGGGTGCCGTCGGCCATGAAGGGCATGTCTTGCTCGGGCAAGATCTTCGAGATGACGCCCTTGTTGCCGTGGCGCCCGGCGAGCTTGTCGCCCTCGGAGATCTTGCGTTTCTGCGCGACGTAGATCCGCACGATCATGTTGACACCGGGTGGCAGCTCGTGCTGGTCGTCGCGGCTGAATACGCGGACGTCGATCACCTTGCCCGACTCACCGTGAGGCACCTTGAGCGAGGTGTCGCGCACTTCGCGGGCCTTCTCACCGAAGATGGCGCGCAGCAGGCGCTCTTCAGGGGTCAGCTCAGTTTCACCCTTCGGGGTGACCTTGCCGACGAGCACGTCGCCGGGGCCGACTTCGGCGCCGACGCGGATGATGCCGCGCTCGTCGAGGTCTTTCAGAATCTCTTCGCTGAGGTTCGGGATGTCACGCGTGATCTCTTCGGCACCGAGCTTGGTGTCGCGAGCGTCGACCTCGTGCTCTTCGATGTGAATCGACGTGAGCACGTCGTCGCGCACGAGGCGCTCGTTGAGGATGATCGCGTCTTCGTAGTTGTAGCCCTCCCACGGCATGAACGCGACCAGCAGGTTCTTGCCCAGCGCCAGTTCGCCGTTGTGGGTCGACGGGCCGTCAGCGAGCAGGTCGCCCTTGGTGACCTTCTGGCCTTCGCTCGTGAGCACGCGCTGGTTGATCGACGTGTTCTGATTCGAGCGCTGGAACTTGAGCAGGCGGTAGACCCGACGGCCGAGTGCGTGGCCCTTGGCGTCTTTCTGGTTGTCGTCGTACTCGACGGTGACATGGTCGCCCGATACCTCGGTGACGGTGCCCTTGCCCTCGGCCATCAGCACGTCGCCGGCGTCTTGCGCGGCGCGAGCCTCGACACCGGTACCGATGTAGGGCGCTTCCGGACGCACGAGCGGCACGGCCTGCTTCTGCATGTTGGCGCCCATGAGCGCACGGTTGGCGTCGTCGTGCTCGATGAAGGGGATCAACGCCGTGGCGATCGACACGATCTGCTTGGGCGAGACGTCCATCAGGTCGACTTCGGACGGCGGCACGAAGTCGACCTCTGAGGTCGAGCCGTACGAGGTGGAACTGGCGCCGACGCGCACGCCGGCGCCTTGCGGGCCACGGCGCACGAGCACGCGGGCTTCGGCGAAGTTGCCCTTGTCGTCGAGCGTGGCGTTGGCCTGCGCGATGACGTGCTCTTCCTCCTCGTCCGCGGCGAGGTAGTTGATCTTGTCGGTGACCCTGCCGTCTTTGACGGTGCGGTAGGGCGTCTCGATGAAGCCGTAGTCGTTGACTTTGGCGTAGGACGCGAGGGCGCCGATCAGGCCGATGTTGGGGCCTTCGGGCGTCTCGATCGGACACATCCGGCCGTAGTGGGAACTGTGCACGTCTCGGACTTCGAAGCCGGCGCGCTCACGGCTCAGACCGCCGGGGCCGAGCGCCGAAAGGCGCCGCTTGTGGGCCAAACCCGAAAGGGGATTGACCTGGTCCATGAACTGCGAGAGCTGCGATGTACCGAAGAACTCTTTGATCGCGGCCACCACGGGGCGGATGTTGATCAGGGTCTGGGGCGTGATCGCCTCGACGTCCTGGGTGGTCATGCGCTCACGCACGACGCGCTCCATGCGGGACAGGCCGACGCGCACCTGGTTCTGGATCAGCTCGCCGACCGAACGCACCCGACGGTTGGCGAAGTGGTCTTGGTCGTCGAGGCGGTAGCCGGGCTCGCCGTTGGCGAGATGGAGCATGTAGCTGGCGGCCGCCATGATCTCGGCCGGGCTGAGCACGCCTTGGCCGGGCTCGGGCTTGTCGAGCTTCACACCAAGGATCTCGGAGATCACGTCGATCTCGTTACGGAGCTTGCGGTCCAGCTTGTAGCGGCCGACGCGGGTCAGGTCGTAGCGCTTGTTGTTGAAGAAGGCGTTCTCGAAGTAGGCACGGGCCGACTCGACCGAGGGCGGCTCGCCCGGGCGGGCCCGCTTGTAGATCTCGAGCAGGGCGTCGTCGCGGGTGGGCGCAATTTCGCGCTCCTTTTCCCACTGGCCGGCCAGGAAGTCGAAGTGGCGCACGAAGCGCTCGATGACTGCGTCGTCTTCGAAGCCCAGCGCGCGCATGAGCACGAAGATCGACAGGCGACGCTTACGGGCCACGCGAGTACCGGCGGTGATGTCCTTGCCCGGTTTTGCTTCAACGTCGAACTCGATCCACTCACCGCGGTAGGGGTGGATGGTGCCGGTAACGATCGTCTTGGCGTCGCGACCGGGCTGGAAGATGACGCCCGGACTGCGGACGAGCTGGCTCACGACGACACGCTCGGTGCCGTTGATGATGAATGTGCCCTTCTCCGTCATCATCGGGAAGTCGCCCATGAAGACGGTCTGTTCCTTGATCTCACCCGTGACCGCGTTCATGAACCGGGCGCGCACGAAGATCGGCGCCGCGTAGGTCATGTCCTTCTCTTTGCACTCCTCCACCGTGAACTTGGGCGGCGGGCGCAGGTCGATGTCGTCCGGGTCGAACTCAAGCTCGAGGCTGAGTTGACCGGTGAAGTCTTCGATCGGACTCAGGTCACGGAAGGTCTGCTGCAGGCCTTCCTGAATGAAGCGGTGGAAGCTGTCCCGCTGGACCGACACGAGGTCGGGCAGCTCGAGAACGTCGGCGACGTTCGCGAACGAATAGCGGGTGGGAG
>JACCXE010000240.1 GCA_013697265.1 Actinomycetota bacterium
TCCCCGTAGAGGGTGTGCTGGAACAGGGCATGGGTGAACGCGAACCGGTCGGATCGCCCGTCGACCTCGGCCACGATCTGGGTCGCCGCGGCCGCTTCGAGGGCGTCGAGCACGGCGCCCTCGTCGCGCTCCGCGACGCGGGCCAACAGACCCAGATCGAAGTCGCGGCCAATGACCGACGCGACACCCAGGACCTGATGCACGTCGTCGCCGAGCCGGCGCACCCGTTGGCCGACGACCTCGCGCACGCTTTCGGGCAGGCCGATCGAGGACAGCTCGACCGTCGCCACCCACCGCCCGGCCTCTTCGCGGATGGCGCCAGTCTCCACCAGGTGCCGGAGCACTTCGGCGGTGAAGAAGGGGTTGCCGTCGGTTTCGCGCCGCACCGCGTGGGCCATCTCGATGCCCTCATCGTCCATCTCGTGGCCGGCCAGGGCCTCGACCAGCGCCACCACACCGTTGTCGTCGAGGCCGTCGACCGCGATCCGTTCCACCGCCGGGTTGCGTCGAAGGGCGGCAAGTCCCTCGGTCAAGGGGTGCACCGGGGTGAGGTCGCTGTCACGGTAGGTCCCCACGACCAGCACCTCGGCGGGGTTGAGCGTGGCGGCCACGTGGCGCACCAGCAGCACCGTGGGCTTGTCCGCCCAATGGAGATCGTCGAGCACCAGCACCACCGGCGCCGTGGCCGCCATACCGGCCAGGAGCGCGGTAACGGCCCCGAAGAGCAGGTAGCGCTCGGCGTCGGCGTCGGTCGACGGCGGCACGGCCACGCCGGGGATGCGGTGCCGGATCTGGGGCAGAAACCGAGATAGCTGGCTCAGATGCCGCCCATCGAGCGGGGCCAGCGCCGGTTCCGGCGCATCGGACACCCAGCGGCCCAGCGCTTCCACGAACGGCTGGTAGGGCACGCCCAGGTCCTCGTCGCAGCGTCCGTACAACACCGTGGCCCCGTCCCCGTGGGCCCGCTGGGCCAACTCCGCGGCCAGAGTGGTCTTGCCGATGCCCGGCTCACCTGAGAGCAGAACGACGCGATGGCCCCCACCGGCGAACGCCGCCTTCAGCGTGGCGACCAGGTGCTCGAGTTCGGGCACCCGACCGACCACACCCGTCGTCGGCGTGGCAACAAGGCGGCCGGGGAGCGGAACCTGGGCCACCGCCCTGATGGGCGCCCACCACAGCTCACACGCCTCCACTGTCTCAGGCAGCCCCCTCAGCGCGACCGCCCCGAGCGCGCTGAAGCGGTGGTCGGTGCGCCGCGCCAGTAGGCGCACCATCTCGGTGGTCACGATCTGCCCGCCGGCCGCCTTCGCACACAGCCGGGCCGCCTCCACGACCGGTTCGCCGAAGTAGTCGCCGTCCTCCTCCGTCGCGTCACCGCTGGACAACCCGATGCGCACACCCAATGGCTCGGTCGCCTTGCGGTTGTAGTGCTCGACGTTCTGCTGCATCGCCACCGCACCGTCGAGCGCCCCGGCCAGGCTCGGGTACACCACCATCAGCCCATCGCCAAGATTCTTCACCTCCGACCCGCCCGTCGCGGCGACCGCGTCGCGCAGCAACCCGAAATGGATCGAGCGAACCTCCTCAGCTGCCACCGGACCCAGACGGGCGGCCAGCTCCGTGGAGCCGACAAGGTCGGTGAACACCACGGAGGTCGTGACCGTCCTCGTCGACGACATGTCAGAACTCCGCCTACCCGACATCGTCGACCTCCCCTCGGCGCAGGCTAGACCCCGCCATGGCAAGCCCGGGCTTGGGGCCAGCGCAAGAGCAAGCTGCGCAGACTGCCTGGAGATTGTCGGCTTCGTCGGCGACCTCTACCGGGCGGTTCCGACCGCGAAAGATGGCGTCGGTTGAGCGCGTTTCTCGGTTCTCTTGTGACTCGCTTGTGACTGGCAGGGGCTTTGGAGACTCCGCAGAACCTCCAAAACCCCTGCAATCATTGGTCGGGTCGGGGAGATTTGAACTCCCGATCTCTTGACCCCCAGTCAAGCGCCTTACCAAACTAGGCCACGACCCGGTGCGCTCAGCCTAAGCGATGCGCCACCCAGACAACGCCTTGCACGGCCCGCCAGAGCAGGTAGAGGCCCGCTGCGCCCGCCAGCATCTTGAAGTGCCACGGAGCTTTCTCGACTTTGCCGATCACGCGCCCACAGGTGGGGCATTCGCCACCCCTGCCCATCGACGTCGGGTTGAAGAAGCGGGCACACTCGTCGCACCACGGCATTACGGCGAATCGGCCAGCCGACTCCGGGGGCCGGCCGCGGCGATGCGGCTCGCGACCGGGTGGCCGATCATCGCGGCGAGCGTGGTGTCGATGTCGAGCAGCGCGGCGAGATCGACGCCGGTTGCCACGCCGATGTCGTCGAGCAGGTGGATGAGGTCCTCGGTGGCGAGGTTGCCGCTCGCTCCGGCCGCGAACGGTGAACCGCCGAGGCCGCCGACCGATGTGTCGAAGCGCACGATCCCGCGCTGCAAGCCGGCGTAGGCGTTCACCAGCGCGGTGCCCCGCGTCTCGTGCAGGTGCAGCCCGACGTCGTTGCCGGTCTCGTCGATCACGTCGTCGATGCGTCGGGGCGTGGCCATACCCGTGGTGTCGGCCAGCGTTACCGCGGTTGCACCGGTGTCCCAGATGTTGCGCACAAGCGAGCCGAGCTCTTCAGCGGTGATGTTGCCCTCGTAGGGCGATCCGAATGCGCAGCTCACCACGACGTCGATGGGCAACTTCTCGTCCACGAAGTCGCAGATCTCTTCGACCGAGGTCATCGACTCGGCGATCGACCGGTTGGTGTTCTTCTGGCTGTAGGTCTCCGACGCAGAAACCGTGACGGTGAGCCCGTCTACGTCCGCCTCGAGCGCAGCCTGGGCCCCGCGCAGGTTCGGCACCAGGGCGACGTAGCCGACGTCGGGATTGCGCTGAATCTTGGCCATTACGTCGGCCGCGCCCGCCATCGATGGCACCGCCTTTTCGGACACGAAGGAGACCGCTTCGATCGTGTGCAGGCCGGTGCCGCTGAGCGCCTCGATCAGCGCAACGCGTTCGCCGACCGACACCGGCGCCTCGGCCTGCAGACCGTCGCGGGGCCCGACCTCGCGCACCGACACCTCGTAGGGCAGCGGACTCATACGGGCGGAATCCCGTGGTGGCGTTCTGAGAAGTGCCGGTCGCGGGTGCGGCCCAGCGCGAAGCGGACGATCAGGTCGGCCCGCAGTTGCTCGGGTTCGATCACCGAGTCGACGATCATCTCGCTGGCCAGGCGGAGCAGGTCGACGTCTTCGAGGTACTCAGCCCGACGTTCGTTGACGAATGCCCCGCGTTCGGCCTCGTCTTCGATCGCCGCGATCTTGTTCGCGTACACGGCATTCACCGCCGCCTCGGGGCCCATCACCGCGATGTTCGCCGTCGGTAGCGCCAACACGGCTTCAGAGCCGAACGCGGGGCCGGCCATCGCATACAGGCCCGCTCCGTACGCCTTGCGCAGGATCACGCAGATCTTGGGGACCGTCGCTTCGGACACGGCCGTGATCATCTTGGCGCCGTGACGGATGATGCCTTGGCGCTCGACCTGGGTGCCGACCATGAAGCCGGGAATGTCGGCGAGGAACAGCAGCGGGATGTTGAACGCGTCGCAGTTCCAGATGAAGCGAGCCGCCTTGTCGGCCGAGTCGACGAACAGCACGCCGCCCTTTACCGCCGGGTTGTTGCCGACGATGCCGATCGTCTGGCCGTCGAGGCGGGCGAAACCCACGACGAGCTCGGGAGCGAACAGCGGCTTGATCTCGAAGAACGAGCCGGCGTCGACGAGGCCGTTGATGACGGCGCGAATGTCATAGCCCGCGCTCTCTTTGTCGGGGATCACCGACGCCGCGAAAGGTGTCTCGGGCTCGACGGCCTCGTACGCGGGCGGGTCGTGCCAGAAGTTGACCGGCAAGTAGCTGAGGTAGAGCTTGGCTTGCGCGATCGCGTCCGCGTCGTCGACCGCGAGGTTGTCGCCGCAGCCCGACACGGTCGCGTGCATACGGGCGCCGCCCATCTCTTCGAGCGTTGCCTTCTCCCCCACCACCATCTCGGCCAAGCGGGGAGAGCCCAAGTACATCGAGGCGTTGCCCTCGACCATGATCACGATGTCGCAGAACGCGGGGATGTACGCGCCGCCGGCGGCAGACGGCCCGTGCAGACAACAGATCTGCGGCACCCGGCCGCTGAGCTTCACCTGGTTGTAAAAGATCCGCCCGGCGCCCCGTCGACCCGGAAACAGGTCGACCTGGTCGGTGATCCGGGCGCCGGCCGAATCGACCAGCCACACGATCGTCGTCGCGTGCTCGAGTGCGTACTCGGTGGCGCGGATGATCTTTTCGACCGTGCGGGCCCCCCACGAGCCGGCTTTCACCAACGGGTCGTTGGCAACCACCACCACTGGGCGTCCGTCGACCCGTCCGACGCCGGTGATCACGCCGTCCGCGGGCAGGTTGCCGGCCGCCGCATTCGCGAGCAGACCGTCTTCCACGAACGAGGCGTCGTCGACGAGCAGGGCGATGCGGTCGCGCACGAACATCTTCTTGTCGCGCTCGAGTTTCTCCGCGCCGCCCGACGCCAGGTTGCTCTGCAGCGCAGCGGCTTTGGCCGCGATCGGATCGTGCCCGGTCATACCGACATCATGCCCCTCGGCGCCGCACACGCAGCTTGAGCGGCGACGGGCCGAACTTGAAGTGCTCGCGGATCTTGCGCTCGAGATATCGGAGATATGGCGCAGGAACGTTCTTGTTGGTGAACAGCGTGAACGTGGGCGGATCAGACGCGCCTTGCGTGGCGTAAAGAATGCGCACGCCTGGCTCGGGGTGCGCAGCCTGCGCGCCTTGGATCACGAGGTTGAGCTCGCGCGTAGGCACGCGTCGGTGATAGGCCTCGATGGCTTCGTGCAGCGCCGGCATCAGCTTGTTGGCACCGAGACCGGTCTTGGCGCTCAGCTTGAGGATCGGCGCGTAGGCCAGGAACGGCAGCTTGGCCCGCACGCTGGAGGACACGTCGGCCCGTTGTTCGGCGTTGAGCAGCTCCCACTTGTTGAGCACCACCACGATCGCGCACCCGCCGGCGTCGACCCGTTCGGCCAGGCGTTGGTCTTGGTGTGTGATGCCCTCGGTCGCGTCGATCAGCAGGACGGCCACGTCGGCGCGGTCGATGGCCACGAGCGAGCGCACCATCGAGAAGTATTCGCTGCCGTCGTCCATCCGGTTCTTGCGGCGCATCCCTGCGGTGTCGACAAAGCGCAGTGGGCCCTCGTCGGTTTCGATCACGGTGTCGATCGCGTCGCGGGTGGTGCCGGGCATGTCGTGCACGATCGAGCGCTCGGCGCCGACCAACCGGTTGAACAGCGTGGACTTGCCGACGTTCGGGCGGCCCACCAACGCAATCGACATGATCGACTCGTCGTCGGTTGACGGCGCGAACTCGAACTCGTCGTCGGCGATCGCCAGGTCGGCGGCCCGGCCGCCCGCGGCCTCGATCGCCCGATCGAGTATTTCGTCGAGCATGTCGCCCGAACCGCGGCCGTGCAGCGCGCTGATCGGAATTGGCTCGTCCAGGCCGAGGCCCATGAACTCCCAGATGTCGTTGTCGCGCCGCTCACCGTCCACCTTGTTGGCCACCACCACCACCGGCGTCTTACGCCGGCGCAACCAGGCGGCGACCTCTTCGTCGTCGGCAGTGATGCCGACGGTCACGTCGACCACGAACAACGCCAGGTCAGCCTCATCGACGGCCTGTTCGGCTTGTCGGCTTACCTTGTCGTCCAGCGCGTTGCCTCCCGTCATCCAGCCACCGGTGTCGATCAACGTGAAGGGCACTCCGTTCCACTCGGCCTCGAGCCGTTTGCGGTCGCGGGTGACGCCGGGGCGCTGTTCGACGATGGCTTCGCGGCGCCCGACGATGCGGTTTACGAGCGTCGACTTTCCGACGTTGGGCCGCCCGACGATCGCGATGATGGGTTGGCGGCTCATGCGCCCGCCAATGCTTCGCGCAGCGCGGCGCCGTCCGACGCGACCACCTCGACTGTGGCCGGCAGGTCGGTGACGGCAACACCGTCGAGGAACCGTCCGTTGGACAGGCAGGCGTCGGGCAACAGGTACCGGCGGCCAGGAGCGTCACCGCTGATCGTGGCGGCGACGTCTTCGCCGGTGATCAGGCCGGCGACACCGATGTTTCCACCGAAGTAGGTATTCGGCACCACGCGCACTTCGACGTCACCGTGCCCGCCGCGGGCCAGCAGCGGGCAAAGCACCGCCTCGCCATATTTGCCGGTGAGCACGGTGACCGGCGCGTTGCGGCGGGCCTTGAACGTCACCGACCCGGCCTGCGCGCGCGGGCCCCGGTAGGCCTCGAACTCCGAGCCGTCGACGGACTGGAAGAAGCCGCCGCTGTTCGCAGGCGCCAGCCGCCCGTCCCACTCTTCGGCGAAACGCGCCGCCATACCGATGCCGTTCTCGTGCTGCGAGAAGTCGTCGTAGAGCTCTGCCTCAGGAAACGGGCGGTCGGCGAGCACGTAGTACTCGTCGGCCGCGTAGATCACGCGGCGCCCGGTGGCGGCAACGAAGTCTTCTTGTGCCGCGTGCACGGCGTCGACCACAAACGCTGCCTGTTCTTTCGTGTGGGGCCGCAGCGCCGGCTCGGTCGAAAACTTTGAGATCCCCAACGGCACCGCGGCGGCCGTGGCCAGTTCGGGGTACTCGTCCAGCAGACCGGTGAGCGTGTCCACGAACGCGTCGCCGTCGTTCACGCCCGGACACACCACGATCTGGCCGTGCACTTCGACCCCGGCGTCGAGCAACGCCCGCAGCCAACGCAGGCTGGTTGCCCCGCGACGGTTGCGCAGCATACGCGTGCGCAGATCGGGGTCGGTGGCGTGGATGCTCACGTAAAGCGGGGCCAAGCCCTCGTCGATCACGCGCTCGAGGTCGGCCTCGGTAAACCGGGTAAGCGTGGTGAAGTTTCCGTAGAGAAACGACAGGCGGTAGTCGTCGTCCTTCACGTAGAGGCTCGGGCGTAGCCCCTTGGGCAACTGGTAGATGAAACAGAACTCGCAGTGGTTGTCGCACGTGCGCACCTGATCAAACAGCGCACTCGACACCTCGGCGCCCAGAATCTCGCCCGCGTCTTTGGACACGGTGATGACGCGCTCAAGTCCGCCGCGACGCAGTTCGATCATGGGATCGGCGTCGTCGGTGAGCAGGCGGTATTCGATGATGTCGCGAGGAACCTGACCGGCGATGGAAACAATCTCGTCTCCAGGCGCCAACCCGGCCCGGGCCGCCGGCGAGTTTTCCTCGACGGCCACCACTACGGGTAGGGGCACGAGGTCAGTGTACGGCCCGCATGGGGCGAGCGAAGCGAGGGGCCCCATGCTTGGGAGGAGGACGGGCCTGCGGGCGCCCGTCCAGGCAAAGAGAATGTCTCGTACGCTTGTTCCATGGACGTCGATCGCGTATTGCTTGCCGCGCCGCGCGGGTTTTGCGCGGGCGTCGAGATGGCGATCAAGGCCCTGGCCTGGATGGTGAAGATCTTCGACGGGCCCGTTTACTGCTACCACGAGATCGTCCACAACCAGCTAGTGGTCGAGCGTTTCAAGAACCTCGGCGTCGTTTTCGTCAACGACATGTCCGAGGTTCCCCCTGGTGCGCCCGTGATGCTCAGCGCGCACGGGAGCGCCCCCGAGGTGGTCGCCGCGGCCCGGGCGACGGGCGGCGTGGTCGTCGACGCGGTTTGCCCGCTCGTCACCAAGGTCCACCACGAGGTTCGAACACGCGCCGGGAAGGGCTACACCGTGGTTTACGTCGGCCACGCCGGCCACGACGAAGCCATCGGCACCATGGCCGTAGCACCCGACTCCGTCGCCCTCGTGCAAAACGCTGAGGAAGTCGCGAGCCTGCCCGACTTCGATCGCCCGGTCGCCTTGCTCGCGCAGACCACGCTGAGCCACGACGAATGGTCCGGCGTGCAGGACGCGGTGCACGATCGGTGGCCCGGGGTGTGGCAGCCCGGACGCAGCGACCTGTGCTTCGCCACCACGAACCGCCAGACCGCACTGCGGGCCATCGCCGCGAAGTCCGACGCCGTGCTCGTAGTCGGTTCGGCCAACTCGTCGAACACCGTCGCACTCGAACGAGTGGCGCAGACGCTGTGCGACCGTGTGTTCCGCGTCAACAGTCCTGAAGAGGTGCCCGAAGGCCTTACCGGCGTCGTCGGCGTCACCGCCGGCGCATCCGCCCCCGAAGATCTCGTCGACGCGGTGATCGCACGCCTGAATCCCCGCAACGGCATCGAAGAGGTTCAGGTCACCGAGGAAGACGAATACTTCCCGCCGCCGCGCGAGCTGCGCGAACTCTTGCGCAGCCTGAGCGCGGGCATCGCGGCGTCGTTTGGCGCATCGCCGGCGAACTGGCTGCTGAGCGACGACCGCAACATCACCGCCAGCGACGTCCTCGAATCCATCGCCACCTGAGCGAAGCTCGCGTCCGCGTCGGTCTCGCTCGAACCAGGCGGGAGCGATGCCACCGAGGGTGTTGGTGCACGACGAGCAGTCCCGAGACCGTACAATTCAACTCATGACCGTCACCACTGACCGAGGCACCGAGCAGTTCACCCGGATGGACGAGTCCACCAAGGACCAATGGATGGAAATCGTCACCGAGCACGGCAAGGGCGCGGCCCGGGTTCCGGAACGAATCCTCGGCATGCTTCGCTCGTTGGACGAGATCGTCGACGGGTTCTCCACCGACCAGCTCACCCACTGCCTCCAGACCGCCACTTACGCCGAGAAGGCGGGCGCCGACGAAGAAGTGATCGTCGCCTCGCTGTGCCATGACATCGGCAAGGCCGTCACGGTGTCCAACCACGGCGCGATCGCGGCCGAAATCCTCAAGCCCTACGTGCGGCCCGACGTCTACAACATGATCCGGGTCCACCAAGACTTCCAGGG
>JACCXE010000249.1 GCA_013697265.1 Actinomycetota bacterium
AAGCCCGCGAGCGGACCACCTATCAAGCCGATAGTGGCCGCCTGGCGGTGCAGGCCGTTGACCGTTGGGAGCGTTTCGGGCGGATACCAGTCCGCCAACAGGCTCGGGTGGACGGGCTCGTTGACCAACAGGCCGACCCCGCCGAAGAGCCGGGCAACGACGAGGATGAGCACGATCGGTGCCAGGCCGGTGACGACCGCGGTCAGTCCCCATACGAGCCCGGCGATTTGTGCGAGGCGGACCCGGTTGACGCGGTCGGCGAGGTAGCCGATGGGCACCGACAAGAGGATCGGCAACGCACCGGTCAACCCGGCGATGGACGCGAAACCGGCATTGGAGAGATGGAAGGCGTGGCGGATTTCGGGCGCCAGCACGCCGAGGGCGATGGCGTCGAAACGCTCGACGGCGGACATGCCGGTCAGAAGGACGAGCGGCAGCAGGCCGACGGTGCCAACGCTGTCTGACAGCGCGTTGATCGCGGCAAACGGGCCACGCCCGAGGCGCGGTCCAGGCAGAGGCGCCACGACGGGATCGGCCGCACTCATCGGGTCGAGCGCGACGTCAACTACGGGCGCCGGCTTGGCTGCCACCTTCTTCACGGCCGTCTTCTTCTCGGCCGCCTTCTTCACGGCCGCCTTCTTGGCTGCCACCTTCTTGACTGGCGCCTTCTTGGCTGGCGCCTTCTTGGTCGGCGGGGTCCGTGGCCTCGTCGGCGCGGGCATCAGCGCGCTTTCTCTAACTCGCCGGCGCGGGGCGCTTCGGGTGGCGCGTGGCCGTTGCTCGCGTGGCCCTTGCCATCGCCGTTCGTCGCGCCATCGAGGCCGCTCAGCGCGGCGCCGAGGGCGACCGGTGCGTCTTCGGTGCCGACGCGGACGTCGGCCACCAGACTGGGCACGACAAGCCCGCGGCGCCGGGCCACGCGTCGCAGCATCGCGTCACGAGCGCGGTACACGAGTTCACCCAGTCCGCCGGGCAGGATCAACAGCAGGAGCACCAGTCCGGCGCCCGACGCGATCAGCGCGTATCCCCCCGACAGGAAAAACTCGGTGCCGCGCACGTAGGTCGCGCCGAGAATCGCGCCCGGCACCGAACCCAAACCGCCGATCACCACCATCGAAAAGAGCCGCAGGCTTTCCTCGGGGCCGAACGAGTCGGTCTTGAAACCTTGCTGGTGCAGGACGTAGAGCGAGCCGGCCAGGCCCGCGATCGCACCGGAGATAGCGAAGCCGGCGAGCTTCACGGCCGTCGTCTCGATAGCTACGGACTGCGCGGCCTGGAAGTTGTCGCGCGTTGCGAGCGCGGCGCGTCCCGTGCGGGAACGGCGGAGTCGCTGCACCGCGTACACGGACAGGACCAGTCCGGCCAGACACACGAAATACATCTGCCAGTCCTGGTCGTAGCGGAACCGGTTCCACAACGGCGGACGGTCGACGTGGTCGGGCACGAACCAGTTGAAGTAACGGTTCTCCAAGAAATACGTGGATGACGTCACCGCGAACGCGAGCGTCGTGACGGCCAGGAATGGGCCGCTTATTCGCAGCGCGGGCAGGCCGATCAGGAACGCCACGCCCCCGGTCACGATCATGGCCGCCGGTATCGCGAGGAACAGGTCCCAGCCGTGCCGGGCGACGAGGGTGCCCGTCGTGCACGCGCCGAAACCGACGAGCGCCCAATGGCCGAGAGATATGTTGCCGCCCCAACCCGTCAACACGACGAGTGAGACGGCGACGATTGCGTAGATGAGGATGATGCCCGCCAACTGCTCCTGGCTCGGTTCGGCCCACAGCGGGAAAGCGAGCACGCCGGCGGCCAACAGGCCGCGCAGCGTCCACAGCCCGACTCGCACCTCAGGCAGGCTGCGTAGTTCGGCGGGGATCGGACGGACTTCGCGCAGCGCCTTCCACGTGGAAATACCGGTCTCGGTCGCTCGGCTGAATCGCTCCCGTTGCGAGAGGAAGACGAAGAGGATCACGAAGAGAAGCAGCGCATCTACGTACGTCGAGGTGTGAAACGTCCACGCACCGAGTTCTTGCAGGATCCCGAGGCCGACAGCGGCGACGAAAGTGATGGGCAAGCTCGTCATGCCGCCGATCACCGCCGCGGCCAGCGTGCGTAGGAGCAGGGAAAAACCGCCGCCCGACACGCTGGAGAAGCTGGCGAAGCCGAGCAGCGGGACGCGCAGCACGACGGCCAGCGCCGACAGCAGTCCCGAGATCGCCCACACGACTGTTGACAGCCGCGCCACCGGTATCCCGAGGAGGTTGGCGCGGTCGCCGTTTTCGGCCGCGGCGCGAATCGCCACGCCGTAGTCGGTGTAGCGCAGGAACCACGTGAGAGCGATCAGCACGGCCGGCACCACGATCATCACCAGGACGTGGTCGCCGCTGAACACGACCGGGAAGATTTTGAAGCGCACATCAAAGGGCGTTTCGAATCTCTCGGCGATCAGGCCCGACCACTTCAGCGGGATGATGACGCTTATTCCGTTGAGTATTTGCGCGAGACCGATGGTCGCGACCGCGAGGATGAGGCGGGGCGCCTGGCGGAACCGCCGGATCACGAGCATTTCGACCAGAGCGCCGAGCACGACGGCGATAACGAGCCCGGCGCCGATCGCCAAGAAGTAGTTCCAGTGCAGTTTTAATTTGAACTCGATCGCGAGCACTGCGGCCACTGCGCCGAACTCGGCCTGCGCGAAGTTCACGACTTTGTTGGCTTTGAAGACGAGCACGATGCCGATGGCTATCAGCGCGTTAAGCGCGCCGAATACGGCGCCGACGAGGATGATCCCCAGTGGCATGCCGCGCGGCAAAACGTTGTCGCCCACGATCCACACCAGCACCGGCGCGACCACCCACGTCGCGATCCGTGCGGAGCGTGGCGCCGCGTCGAACGAGTTGCGGACCCGCTGAAGGGCGGCCGTCACGAACTACTGCTCCCCATGGCGGCGGCGCTACTTGCCCGGATAGATGGGCGGGTCCTCGGCCGGCCAGTTGCCGGCAGAGAAGCGGCGCCCGCCGTAGGTCTCAAGGTAGGCCCCCTTCTTGCCGTCGAAACCCGTGGCGTTGCCCTCGTAGTAGATCTCTCGCGAGTCGTCGATCGCGGTGTGGTCGTCCTTGAACGACCATGTGCCGACCGCGGCCGTGTCTCCGCCGCCGGCGGGCAGGTTGTGCGTGCCGATGGCGATGTTCTGCGGCGTCAGGTTCGGCCCGGCCGCTTGGAGTTGGTTGAACAGCTGCAAGAGGAAGTAATAGGTGAGCGCGGCGCCCGTGGGGAACGTCGACTTGCCGGTGGCGGCCTTGTAGGCGAGCGCCGCCTCGCCGGTCTGGCTGTACACCTTGGAGTCGGTACCGATCTGGCTCATGCCGAAGAGGTGACCGTCGACCTCTTCCTGGTCCCACAAGCGGGCGAAGCCGTTGGTGTCCTGGGCGGCGACGCCGATCGACAGCCACTCGGGGCGGTAGCGCTGCTTGTTCGCCGCCTGGGTTAGGAAAACCGAGCTGAGCGGGTCACACGCCATGACGACCGTGGACACTTTCGCGGCCTGGAACTGCACAATGCCGCGGGCCGCTTCGCTCGGGAACTGACTGACGTCGAGCGCGTAGCTGTAGCGGGGCTCTACCGTGGTGTTGTACTTCGTCTTCAGGTCTTCCTGAGTGAGATCAGTGCAGTGCTGGTAGCCGTCGTTGTCCGGCACATACGTGGCGAACCGACGCTGCGCGTTCTGGAGCGCCAAATCCCCGGCCCACTTGGCGTTCTTGTGGGCCAGACGTTTACCGATGTACTCGGCCACGTCGTGCGAGATGCGCTCGCACTCCATAACCCCGGCCCACACGTACGGGTTCCACTTCTTGAAATCGCGCTCGGGGAAATAGGGGGCGCCCAGCGAGACGTACAACTTTTGTTGCGCGGCGCACTCAGAGAAGGGCTGGCTCATGTAGCCGAAGCCCCAGGCCACCGCCCCGAAGGACTTCTGCGTCAGCGCGATGTTGGTGGCATCGGCGCACGCCGCCTGCTGGCCCTTGCTCTGGGCCTCCTCGGTGCCGTTGCCCTGCCCGTCGAAGATATTTAGCTCGACGCGGCGCCCGTACAACTCGAACATCTTGTTGAACCACTGCACGTACTCCATGCCGTAGTCGTTACCCTCCTGCACCGTCGCGTTGCCGGCCGACTTGTTCACCTGGTCGACGGCCTGCGCATTCGGCCCGGACGCGTCGGAGTTGCGCTTGATCGTGATCTTGATGGTCTTGTCGGTGACGCCGCGGGACGTGACACCGCCGTTGTTCCCCGTGAACTTGGCCACGCACGGCGGCGCATACTGCGAGAACGGAATCTGGCGAACGCCGGGTTTGCACGCAACGCCGCCGACCGTGACGCCCGAGCCGACCGCCGGCGGTGGACTGATCGCTCCGCCCACGCGCGAGTTCGACGACCCGGTGCTACGGGAGGCGCCGCTCGGCAGTGTGGCACCGGTGTCGAAGTTGACGGAGCCGTCAGCGGCAGTCGGACCGCTCTCGGACTGCCCCGGAGCGACGTTGCCACTTTGGCCTGTCGCATCACCGGCGAGTTGCGTCGAATTGCCATCGTGATTGATGGTCGGGAACACCCCGATCATCAACGCCCACACCGTGCCGAACACATATAACGGCATGTACCGCCGTAGGTGGTACGTGGCTCGGGTTGCCGCCCGCGGGACGGTGCCCTTCGCCTCGGCCAGCGCGGCTACTTCTTGTTCTCGGCTTACAGACATCGGCCCCCCAGCTGTGTCGTGAAATCCTGCCTCATACTGTGACGAGTGTCACACCGACCATAGGTCGGAGCGCGGGGTTCATGCTTGACCGGCCGGATATCTACGTCACGCCGCGACCCGGCGATCCCGTGCGAGCCTGCTGTCGCCACCGGTGCTAGTGCTGTTAGGCGACGGCGTATACCTGCCATTCGTCGGGGACGCCCTTGAGGGCGTGAAGCCCTCGGTCCTCGAAAACGAGTCCGGACCCGGCGGTGAGGTCTTTGAGGGTTCGGCTGGTGAGGATCTCGCCCGCGCCGGCGAGTGCGGAGATTCGGGCGGCGATGTGCACGGCGATTCCGCCGATGTCATCGCCCCGGATCTCGACCTCTCCTGTGTGGATGCCGGCGCGTTGTTGCAAGCCGAGGTCCGCGAGTTGCCGGCCCAGGTCGGCGGCGAAGCGCGCGGCGCGGGCGGGACCATCGAAGGTTGCCAGCACCCCGTCGCCGGTGCTCTTGATCACACGTCCGGCGTATTGCGCCGCGACCCTGCGAGCGGCGGCGTCGTGGCGGTCGAGAACCCGATGCCATTCGCTGTCGCCGCGACGAGCCGCTGCGTCCGTCGAGCCGACGATGTCGGTAAAGACCACCGTGGCCAGTATCCGCTCGATCGGGGCTACCTGGCGCGTACCGGTGAGGAACTCTTCGATCTCGCCGATCAGCGGCTCTTGATCGCCATACGGCAGATGGTCCTCGCCTTCGAGCTCGACGAACTTCGCGTTCGGTATCTGCGACGCCATGTACTGGCCTACCGCGCTCGGCACGACCCGGTCGCCCCCCCGGTGCAGCACCAACGTCGGCACCTGGATCGTCGGCAACGCGGCGCGGACGTCGATCTGGCCGTTCATGGTCGTCAGAGTCCGCACGGCGCGCGGGCTCGAGCCCATCCGCTCCAACGTCCCCCACCACTCCCGCACGCTCGCGTCGCCCGCGGTGGTCGGCGCCCACGTCTCGAGATCTAAGCCCTCACCGAAATGGGCGACGCTGTCCTCGATGCCTTGGTCCCACAACTCCTGGGGGATGCCCGGCCAGTCCGGCGCCGCGACGATCCGAGGAAACGTGCCATACAGAATCAACGCGGTCGTCCGGTCCGGATGGGTGGCCGCGAACAGCGCCGCCAGCGGACCGCCTTCGGAGACGCCGTAGATGGCCGCTCGTTCGCTGCCGGCCGCGTCCATCACCGCACCGATGTCGTCCATGCGTTCTTCCATGGTGGCGATACCGGCGTCGCGGTCCGACATGCCGGTCCCGCGCTTGTCGAACTGAATCAACCGCGAGAACGACGCCAAACGTTCGGCCATCCGAGCAAGAACCGGATTGGTCCAGCAGAACTCGAGATGGCTGATGAACCCAGGGACGCACACAAGGTCAATCGGCCCGTCGCCTACGACCTGATAGGCGAGGCTTACATCGCCGCTGTGTGTGTACTTCGTCTTCGGTGCCACGACCTCACAATGCCAGCAATTTCTCGATCGGTGCACCGCGACGCACGACGCGAACGCGCCGGGCTAGATGTCAGCGAGGCTCGCGAGGAGTGCGTGCGCTTTGCGTTCGACGTTGCTGCAGCCATACGCGGCGGCGGTGGACTCGGCCTCGTACAACATCTCCCGGGCCCGTGTGGCGTCGGCATCGGCGCCGCGACTGATTAGCAGGCGAGCCCACTCAACCTGATTGCGCGATTGCCAGAACGGGGCGTCGAGGGTGCGCAGCTGCGAGTTGGCCTGGGCGAAGTGCGCCAACGCGTCGTCGTCGCGTCCGAGCACGACGGCAAGACGGGCGACGTACATACCGACGGTGCCGGTGAACGTGCCGCCGGCGGCGACGCCCTGGGTTTCGTAGGGAACGAGGCGTTCGTAGAGTTCGGCGGCGGCGTCGACATCGCCAAGCGACGTGGCCACTTCGGCCCACAGCGAAGTGGTGGTCGGCGAGATCGAGCCGTTGGCTAAGCGGTGAAAGTCCGCGGCGCGGCCGATGTCGAGCAACGAGCGGGCCTCGTCGGCTTGGCCGCATTCGCACAGCATCATGGCCCGCGCCGCCATGAATCCCGGCAGGCCGGGGTTGTCCGCCGCCGCTTGCTGTATCAGCGGCAGGATTTCCTCGAGGCGACCCTGGTGGACGCGGACCCCGATGAGGTTGGCCCCGAACATCATCACGGCGTCGGGCTGGCCTGTCGCCATTCCGAGCTGCAAGGCCTCCATTCCGAGGCGGTCAGCCTCGTCCGCGTCGCCACGGAGGAGCACCTGCGCACACGTAGCTTGCAGAACCATGCACTTCGGGAACGGTAGGCCGATATCGGTGGCCACCGAATCGGCCAGCGCCAAGGCCGTGTCCATGCCCACGCGGTCAACGGCATTGGCCATGGCGATAGTGCGGTGCATCGCGGCCCAGAATTTCGCCACTGGGTCACCCACGCGGTCGGCCAACACCAGGGCTTCTTCGGTGGCCGCCATCGTTCGCTCGAAGTTTTCGGGCCACCACAGCGGCAGGAAGACGAGGTTGAGGACGCGCAGGAGCGCGGCTTCGTCGCCGATGCGCCGCGCCATGGCCTCGGCATCGATGGCCAGCGCGACGAAGCGGCCCGCGTCCTCGGTGAAGGACAGTTCGGCGGCCAGGGTTGCCAGTAGCAACGCTCGATCGCCGCTATCGCCTTCGTGGCTGGTGGCCAGGGCTTTTTCGAGCACGGCGACGCGGTCGTCGTCGATCATGCCCATGCCGCTGACCATCCCGCGCTGATTAGCGAGAGCGGCAGCCACGAGACGCTTCGTATCGCCCATTGCCTCGGCCTCGGCCGCGGCGGCGAGCAACGTTTCGCGGTAACCGGCGTCGCCCGCCTGACGTTGCGCGTCGCCAAGGCCGATCAGCGCGTCAAGGCGCGGCCGCGCATCGTCGGGCCGATCAGCTTCCAGCAGTTCCACGGCCTGGCCGAACCAGCGGATTGCTTCGTCGGGCGCCAACGACGACAGCGCCTGCTCGCCGGCGCGGTGGGCGTAGCCCGCGGCCTTGGTTGTATCGGCCAACTTTGTCGCCGACATCCAATGGTGCGCGAGTTCGCCGATGCGGTCACCGGGGTCGTCGCCGCACTCGTCTTCGAGTAGTTCGCCGATACGCCGGTGGGTGCGGGCCCGCCGACTCGCCGACAACTCGTCGTAGAGCGTGCGTTGGAACAGCACGTGGTTGAACGTGAAGCGCTCGGCCGCACGGTCGACCTCCGTCACGATGAGCGTGGCCGCGGCCGCGTCCAGCACACCAAGCACAAACCCGCGTTCGCGTTCGGTGACGCGGGCAAGCAGCGCCACATCGAAGTCGCGGCCGATAACCGATGCCATGGTGAGAACCTGCTGCGCGTCTTCGCCCAGGCCGCGCACTCGTTGGCCCACCACTTCGCGCACGCTCTCGGGCAACCCGATTTCGGACAGGTCACTCGCAGCGACCCATCGCCCGTCCTCCTGGCGGATGGCATCGGTAGCGGCCAGGTAACGCAGCGTCTCGGCCGTGAAGAACGGGTTTCCGTCGGTCTCGCGGCGGACCGCATGCGCCAAGTCGATGCCAGCCGAATCCATTTCATGGCCGGCCATTCCCTCGAGCAAGGCAACGACACCGCCGTCGTCGAGACCGCCGAGCGCTAGCCGCTCCACCACCGGGTCGCCGCGCAGAGCGGCGAGACCTTCGGTGAGGGGATGGGTCGCGGTCAGTTCGCTGTCGCGGTAGGTACCGACGATAAGCACGCGGGCCCGGTCGAGGGTCTCCACGAGGTGACGCAGCAACAATACCGTGGGCTTGTCCGCCCAGTGAAGGTCGTCGAGCACGAGCACTACGGGCGCGGTAATAGCGAGAC
Source organism: Actinomycetota bacterium (assembly GCA_013697265.1). GTDB lineage: Bacteria > Actinomycetota > Acidimicrobiia > Acidimicrobiales > JACCXE01 > JACCXE01. The sequence continues at coordinate 8,621 of JACCXE010000249.1, forward strand.
CGCTCAGCGTCGCCGTGATAGCCGCGAAGAGCAAATGCCGTTCCGCGTCGGCATCGGTTGACGCCGGCTCGGCCAACGCCGGCATGCGGCGCCGAACCTGCGGTACAAGTCGCGACAAGTCGCTGAGGTGGCGGTGGTCGAGCGCGGCCAGCGATTCATCGGACGTATTCGCCACGAAGTCGCCCAACGCTTCGACAAAGGGTTGGTAGGGCACGTGCAGGTCTTCGTCCGAGCGCCCGTACAACACGGTGGCGCCATCGGCGTAGGCGCGTTGGGCCAAGTCGGCGGACAGGGTCGTCTTGCCGATACCGGGCTCACCCGACAACAGAGCTAACCGGTGGCCACCGCCGGCAACCGCCGCCTTCAATGCGGCGAGGAGTTGATCGCTTTCGAGAACGCGGCCGACCACGCCCGTCGTCGGCGTAAGTGCCAAGCGTCGGGGCAAGGGGACGATCGCGACGGCGCCCCCCGGCGTCCACTGCACCTCGACCGCCTCGACCGCTTCCGGAAGCCCGTGCACGGCGCGCTCACCCAGTGGCGCAAAGCTGTGCTCGGTTCGGCGGGCCAGGAGCCGCACCATCTCGGTCGTGACGATTTGGCCGGCGGCGGCGGTGGCGCACAGTCGAACCGCCTCTTCCACCGGTTCGCCCGTGTACCGACCGTTGTCTTCGGTCGCGTCGCCGCTTGAAAGCCCCACCC
>JACCXE010000263.1 GCA_013697265.1 Actinomycetota bacterium
CGACCACATCAAGCACGTCGACCACGAGCACCACCGTGGCGCCCACGACTACGACGACCGCCGCGCCGACCACGACGACGACGGCGGCGCCGACGACGACGACGACGGTTCCTCGGACAACGACCACGACCGTGGCGCCGACGACTACGACCACCGCTGCGACGGGGCCGACCACGACCACGACGGTTGCGCCCACCACCACGACGTCGTCCACGGCTCCCACGCCGTCGACGACGGGTTCCACGAACACCACTGCGACGACCGCGCCGGCGTCGTCGATCACCGTAAACCCGTCGTCGGGCAATCCGGGCATAAATGTCGCAGTGCGCGCTACTGGCTACCGGCCCAACACCTCGGCGCAGATCATTTTCCACTCTGACCCGGTGTTGTTGGCCACGGTCACCTCCGACAGCAGCGGTGTCGTAAGCGCCACGGTGCAGATTCCCGCAAATGCCACCGCGGGAAGCCACACGATTGAAGTGCTAGGCACCGGGGTCGACGGCGCCGCGAGAAGCCAGTCGGCGGGCTTTACGGTTGTCGCCGCATCGAACGGAGTGCTGGCCCGCACGGGCGAAGCCATCGGTGTTCTCCTTTTGCTCGCTTCGCTGCTGGTGATGCTGGGTGGCCTGGCGTTGTTCTTCGGACGGCCACGGTTCCGGTACGGGCTTCGTAAGTGACCGCTTTGGCGCCCGCGCTTCCGGTGATAGAAAGTCGCGAAGACCGCGACTTTCCATCACAAGAAGAGGTCGTAAAGGCCGCGGTGCCGCCGCTGGGAAGCCGGCAACAGATCATCCGCGCCGCGCTGTTATTGCTCGCGGTAATCGCGTTCAGCCTCATTGTTGAACTGTTGCTCGTGAGCCCGTTGCAACAACGCGCCGCCCAGCAGCGGGCCTTCGACAGTTTCCGCAAGAACGCGGCCGCCGGCACCGCCCCGCTGGCCGCAGGCGAGTTGAAGGGCAAGAAGGGCGCGCCGGTCGCGTACCTCGAAGCGCGTTCGATCGGGCTGCACCAAGTGATCCTCGAGGGCACCGACGGCGGCGACCTCTTCAAAGGTCCGGGCCACCGGCGTGACACGCCGATCCCCGGCCAAGCGGGCACGAGCGTGATTCTCGGTCGTCAGGCCGCGTTCGGCGGCCCGTTCGACGACATCAGCAATCTGCGTAAGGACGCCGTCATCCGAGCCACGACCGGTGCCGGGGTGTTCGACTACCGGGTGATCGGCGTGCGCCGCTCGGGCGACCCCGCCCCGCCCGCCCTGCGCGCCGGCGGCGGCCGGATTGTGCTCGTTACCGCGAACGGCGCTCGCTTCGCTCCCTCGGGCTTACTGCTGGTGGATGCCGATCTCATCGTGCCCGGCCTCGGAGGGCCAGGCCCTCTGTTTACGGCCAAGACGCTGCCCGACACCGAGAAGCTCATGTCGATCGACACCACCACGCTGTGGCGCCTGGCGCTGTGGCTCCAGGCGTTGCTCGTGGTCGTGCTGGCTGCCATCTGGTCGTGGCAGCGCTGGAACCCAGCCAAGACGTGGATTGTGTTCCTGCCCGCGCTGCTGCTCGTCGGCCTGTTCACCGCGGGTGAAGCAGCCCGCCTACTTCCGAACCTTCTCTGAGCAACCGAGGACCAATGTCCACAGATCTCCCCACATCAACCAGGCAGGCCGAGATGCTCGACAGGGTTCTGCATACCTACGCGCCCGGCTCGGTCGTACGCGTGGCTTCTGGCGACCCGTACCAACCGGGCGCTGATGTAGTCAGCCTGTACCCGGCCACGATCCGGATCACGTCGACGCGGGTTTCGGCCCTGGTGGACGACGAAGACTGGTCGTGGCCCCTCCACAAGTTCATCGGGGTCGCCCACGGCGCCGACGAGACGTGGACGATCCTGGCGCTGCCCGACATCGGCGACCACGGTGTCGCGTTGCGGCCCGCCGACGTCGCCGACTTCCGACGCGAGCTGGGCAACGCCCGTGCTGCCGTAGCCAGCTGGGAAATGGAGTCGGAGCTCGAGGCCGAGGAACCGGTCGTCGAAGATCCGGTAGTCGAAGCGGTCGCCGAACCGGTCGTGAACGATTCGGTCGTCGCCCACGTCCAGGAACCGGTCTATTTCGCGGTCGCCGAACCGATCGTCAACGAGGCCGAAGCCCTGGTCGAAGCCACCGCTCCGCTCGCAGCGCGGGCCGAGCCCGAGCCCGACACGAGTGGCCTGGCCACGCTCGAGGCCCGCAGCATCTCGGCCTGGTTCGGAACCCACAACGTGTTGGACCGCGTGTCCCTGCTGATGCCAGCCGGAAAGGTCACCGCGCTCATCGGGCCCTCGGGCTGTGGCAAGTCGACGTTCCTGCGCATCCTCAATCGCATGCACGAGATGATCCCGACCGCGTCGCTGGCCGGTGAGGTACGCCTCGACGGCGAGGACATCTACGACGTCGAACGCAAGCTCACCGACGCCCGCCGGCAAATCGGCATGGTGTTCCAAAAACCCAACCCGTTCCCGGCCATGTCGATTTACGACAACGTGATCGCCGGCTTCCGCTTGACCGGCATCAAGATCAACGCGAGCGAGAAGGACGACGTCGTCGAGACGTGTCTGAGCAAGGCCGGGCTGTGGAACGAGGTCAAAGACCGGCTACGCCAACCCGGCGGCGGGCTGTCCGGTGGTCAACAGCAGCGGCTCTGTATCGCGCGGTCGCTTGCGATCCGGCCCCGGGTGCTGCTGATGGACGAGCCCTGTTCTGCGCTTGACCCGACGTCGACGCGCCGCATCGAGCAGACGATCGTCGAGCTCAAGGCCGAGGTCACGATCGTGATCGTCACGCACAACATGCAACAAGCGAACCGCGTGTCAGACCAGTGCGCGTTCTTCTTGGCCGAAGCCGGAACGCCGGGCGTGATCGTCGAATACGGCGACACCGACGCCATGTTCCACAGCCCCCAAGACGAGCGCACCCACGCCTATGTGAACGGTCGTTTTGGTTAGTTGAAAACAGTCTCGAAACACGCCCGAAGTGTTCATCTGTCGGCCATGGCGCCGCCAAGTGCGCACGCGATAGTCGTAATCGCGGGGCCCGATGCCCCGCGCCATCAGCCGTTCAACCATAAGGGGACGCAGGACTTCATATGTCGCTCACGCCACGCTTTACGCGCAACGCAGGAAGGCTCGCCGCGGTTGCCACCGCCGGTGCGCTCTTGCTGCCGTTGTTTACATCCACTCCGGCTCACGCCGACCCGCGTCAGGTAACCAGCTCGCTGGCCGCCGTCGGGTCAGACACGACGCAGGAAATCATCAACGCGCTGCAGGGCGAGTCCGCGGGCACCTATTACACGCCGTTGGCCACCGACGCAGCGACGGGTCGTACGCAGATCCTGTCGTGGAACGCCTTGCCGCCTGCGGGCACGGACGGCAATACGCTCACGTGCGTCCAGACCAAGATCGGCGGTGCGTCGTTCAACCGCCCGAACGGGTCGTCGCAGGGCCGACGGGCGCTTAGTCGCGCGATCGACGGCACCAACTACGGCGACGCCACCTGTGGCCCGGCCACCGGCAAGCCGGTGTCGGGTCTTGTCGACCTCGCCCGCTCCTCCGCTGGTCCGAGCGGCGGCGACACCGGAACGGCGTTGACCTATGTTCCGTTCGGTCGTGACGGGCTCGGCTACGCGTATTACGCCACGGGCAGCGCCACCCCGATCACCGACTTCACCAAGGCCGAACTCGCCGCGATTTGGGGTTCGTCGGGCACCGGCTTCGATGTGCGGGGCACCCACGTCATCCCGTGCCAGATCCAAAGCGGTTCGGGCACTCGCTCGGCCTGGCAGGGTGCGCTCGGCGTCGCCGACGCCACGATGGAAACCGCCGGGACCCAGTGCAAGAACGCGGGCAACGGCATCAACCTCGAGGAGAACAAGCCCACTGAGCTAAAGGCCAAGGGCGACGCCATCGGCGGCAACAACGAGTACGTGGTCGGCATGTCCGCTGCGGTATTCGTGGCTATGAGCCGCGGCGCCTCGCCCAGCTTCCTCGCCAGTGGTGTCGACCTCGGATCCATCTCGAACAACGGTTCCGGCACCAACCTGGGCAAGCCCTACACCGGGTCGGGTTCGTCGGCCGCCGCGAGTTCGTCGTACTACAACGACGCC
>JACCXE010000367.1 GCA_013697265.1 Actinomycetota bacterium
AGCTTGGCTTCTTCGAGCGCCCAGTATTCGATCTTGAACTTCTCGGCCTCGGGTACCGGCGCATACGTCGACAACGCCTCGGCGCCGCGCATCACGTTGATCGCATTCACGTAGAACTCGCCCGCGATACGAGCGGTGGCCGCGTCGACGCCGAAGCTGAACATGCCCACCCCGGGCACGAGCACGATCGCGGGGTCGGCGCCTCGCATCGCCGGCGAGTCGGGCGTGGCGTAGCGGGCGTAATACCCCGCGTACTCGTCGCGGAAATCGACGTGTAACGCGCGCAATCGTGCGACGAGTTCCGCGGTGGGAGCGGTGGGCGGCCGATCGAGCAGGAGGGGTCGGACCTTGGTGCGGATGAAGTGGTCGGGGCACGACGTGCCCAGCGGCACCAGGCGGGCCGCAGCCTCGCGGGCGACAAAGTCGAGCACGACGTCGCTGTCGGTGAAGTGGCCGATCACGGGCCCGTCGGTTGCGGCCAGGCCGCGGATGGTCGGGGCCAACTCGGCGGCAACCCGGCGGCGTTCGTCGGCGGGCAGCGGTTCAAAACCGGGGACAACTGCGCCGAACGGATCGGCCTTGCCCCGGCGGGCGATGAACGCGGCTGCCTCCGCGATGATTTGACGCGATGCGGCCTCGCACTCGGCCGACGTGTTGCCCCAGGACGTGAGGCCGTGGCCGCCCAGCACCACACCGCGAAGGTTGGGTCGCTCGGCGTGCAGTTGTTCGATCTCGCGGGCGAGCTCGAAACCGGGCCGGCGCCACGGCACCCAGGCCACGTCTTCGTCGAAACACTCCTTGGTGAGGGCCTCGCCGTCGGCCGCGGCCGCGAACGCGATCACGGCGTCGGGGTGCAGGTGATCGACGTGGCGGGGTGGCAGTAGGCCATGCATCGCGGTGTCGATCGACGGCGAGGCGCCGCCGATGCAACACAACTCGATCAGGCCGACCATCTCGTCTTCGTCGTCTTCGCCCCGGTAACGGGCCTTAAGGGCGCGCAGCGGTTCGAGCCGCAACGTGCCCACGCCGCTTGCGGTCAGCGTGCCCAGGTCGCCACCCGAGCCCTTGACGTGCAGCACGTCGACGGGCTCGTTCGTGAGCGGATCGGCGACCACGGCCTTGCACGACGTGTTGCCGCCGCCGTAATTCGTTACCGCCTTGTCCGCGCCGAGCGCGTGTGAGCGGGCGAGAAGTTCCTCGACTGCAGGGTCCGTGTTCACTTCCGTGAAATAGTACAAGACCGCAAACGGATCGCACATCCTTCTAACATGGCCCCATGTCCTTGAGCGGGAATCTGGCAACGGAACACCGGCTGCGGTGGATCCGCGATCACCTCGACGAGGCAGGCCAGATCCGCATCTCGGCCGCCGCGACAACCCTCGACGTGAGCGAGATGACGATCCGTCGCGACCTCCAGGAATTGGAGGCGCTCGGCGTGGCCCGCCGCGTGCGGGGCGGCGCGGTGGCCGTAGGCCCATTGGCCTTCGCGGATCGCCACCGCAGCCGGGCCCGGGCCAAGGCGAAGATCGCGGCCAAGCTCCTCGACACCATCCCCCACACCAGCGCGATCGGCTTCGACGCGTCGTCCACCGTGCTGCGGCTGGCAAATGCGATCGAGAGCGGCCGCGACCTCGTGGTGCTGACCAACGGTTGGGAAACCTTCCAGGCGCTGCAAGCCAAACCCGGCGTCACCGCCGTGTTGAGCGGTGGCCAACTCGACGACCGCACGGGCAGCCTCGTCGGGCCCGTTGCCAGCAAGTCGGCCGGCAGCCTGCTCTTATCCCGCCTCTATATATCTGCCGCCGCGGTCCACCCCGACCTGGGGCCAAGCGAACCAGCGATGGAGGAGGCCGACGTAAAGCGCTCGTTCGCCGCGGTCGCGGGCGAGGTGATTCTCGCCGCTGATTCGAGCAAGCTCGGCGGGCGTTCGGTGGCTCGCAGCATCGAGTGGCAAGACGTCGCGTTGCTCGTGACCGAACTCGATCCCGGCGACGCCAAGCTCGCCGAATATCGCGACCTCGTCGAGATTCGTTAGAACCTGTTCGTGGAACTCCTCGTCATCCGCCACGCGCTGCCCAATCGCATCGAAATGGCCGAAGGTCGCGCCGACCCCGACCTGAGTGAGGCTGGGTTCCGCCAGGCGGCCGCGTTGGGCAAGTGGCTCGCGTCCGAGCACCTCGACGCGGTCTACGCCAGTCACCTTTTACGCGCCCAGCAGACGGCCGAGGCACTCGTGGCAGGCCGCGACCTCGAAATCGTCACCGAGCACGACGTGGCCGAGTTCGACCGTGACGCCTCGAGCTACATCCCGTTCGAGGAGATCGACCGCAACAGTGCCGAGTTCCGCGCGATCGTCACCGGGGACTACTCCGCGATCGGCGGGCCCGACCCCACCGAGTTCAAGAAGAAGATCGTCGAGGCCTTCGACCGCATCATCGACGCCCACCCGAGCCAGACCGTGGCGGTGGTCTGTCACGCAGGC
>JACCXE010000387.1 GCA_013697265.1 Actinomycetota bacterium
CCCAAGCGCAGGTCGAGCGCGCCGGCCATCGCCTCGGTGGTGGAATGCAGCTCCGCTGCACTCCACTCGCAAGTCGCGTACGCGTCCAGCGCGGCGTCGAGGATCGGGCCCGCGGTGGCGGTCGACAGGACCTTCGTCCACGCGGCGTCGTCGATGGGCGGGTCAGCCAGGAACAAGAAGTCGACCATGGTCGGCACGTCGGCGAGCACTTCGACGCGCGTCTGCACCAGCGATGCGATCGTCGCGAACACGTCGGCCCGGAACCGCTCGGGTGACCATGGCCCGCGGGCGAGGAACGGCTCGCACGTGACGATGAAGTCCTCAACCGGCATCGCCCGGATGTACTCGCCGTTGAACGCGCGCAGCTTCTTCACGTCGAAGAACGCCGAGGACTGGTTGACGTCGGCAAGGCGGAACTCGCGCACCATCTCGTCGAGGGGAACGATCTCGCGATCGCCCGAAGGCGACCATCCGAGCAACGCGAGGTAGTTCGCCATCGCGGCGGGCAGATAGCCCTCGTCGGCGTACTCCTCCATCACCACCTTGTCGGTGTCGCGCCGCTTCGACAGCTTCTGGCGCTTCTCGTTCACGATGACCGACAGGTGACCGAAGACGGGCAGCGGCCCACCGTCGAGGGCGTTCCACAACAGGATGTTCTTCGGTGTATTGGGCAGGTGCTCTTCGCCCCGCACCACGTGCGTGACGCGCATGTCGATGTCGTCGACCGTGTTGGCCAGCACGAACAACGGTGACCCGTCGGCGCGCTGGATCACGAAGTCTTCGATATTGGCGTTGTCGAACTCGACATCGCCGCGCACCGCGTCGGGCACGACCGTCGATCCTTCCGGCACCTTGAACCGCAGGGCCCGACCCTCACCGGGGCGAAGGCCGCGGTCGCGACAGAACTTGTCGTAGCCACCTTGGGGCGCGCCTTCGGGTTTGCGGGCGTCGATCTCGTCGCGGGTGCACGCGCAGTAATACGCCTGACCGGCCGCGACGAGTTTGTCGATCGCGGCCAGGTACAGGGGCGTGCGCTCGCTCTGGCGGTATTCCTCGTCCCAGTCGAGGCCGAGCCACCGGATTGCCCGGCGAATCCCTTCGACGTGTTCCTCGCCGTGACGCTCGGCGTCGGTGTCTTCGATCCGCAGGATGAGTACGCCGTCGGGGTCGTGACGGGCGATGAACCAGTTGTAGAGCACGCTGCGGCCGCCGCCGACGTGAAAGTAACCAGTGGGCGATGGCGAGAAGCGTGCGCGAACGCCGGTGGTCATGCGATGAATGATCCCCCCGTTGCCACCAGTACTGTCAATTCACATGGAGCGGGACATTTTCGAAGAGGAGCACGAGCAGTTCCGGGCCAGCGTGAGCCGCTGGATCGCGAAGGAGATGGTGCCCCACGCCCTCGAGTGGGACGCGGCTGGCATCATGCCTCGCGAGGTCTTCCAAAGTGCCGGGGCCCAGGGCTTTGTCGGCATGAGCATCCCCGAGGAGTACGGCGGCGGCGGCGCGCACGATTTCCGCTACAACCTCATCCTCGACGAAGAGTTCCAAGCCGCCGGCGTCGGTGGACCCGGCCTCGGCATCGCACTGCACAACGACATCTGCGCGCCGTACTTTCTCGCCTACTGCAATGAGGAACAGCGGCAACGCTGGCTGCCCGGTATCGCCGACGGCAGCTTGATCACGGCGATCGGTATGACCGAGCCCGGCATCGGATCTGACCTCGCGTCGATGTCGACCACTGCTATCCGCGACGGCGACCATTACGTCGTCAACGGCGCCAAGACGTTCATCACCAACGGCATCAATGCCGACCTCGTGATCACGGCGGTGAAAACCGACCCGTCCCTGAAGCACAAGGGCATCTCGTTGCTGATCCTCGAGCGCGGGATGGAAGGTTTCGACCGGGGCCGCAACCTCGAAAAGATCGGGCAGCACGCGCAAGACACCGCCGAGCTGTTCTTTTCGGACGTCCAGGTGCCGGTAGCCAACCTCCTCGGCCCCAACGAAGGCGAAGGCTTCATGCACCTCGTGCACAACCTGCCGCAAGAGCGGCTGTCGATCGCAGCGAGCGCGGTGGCCGCAGCGCGCGCCGCGCTCGGCTGGACGCTCGACTACGTGAAGGAACGCCAGGTCTTCGGCAAACCGGTCGGGTCGTTCCAGAACACGAAGTTCGTACTCGCCGAGGTCGCTACCGAAGTCGAGATCGCCCAGAGCTACATCGACCGCTGCGTTCTCGCGCTCGACGCGGGCACGCTCACCGCGGAGGAAGCGGCGATGGCTAAGTGGTGGTGCACGGAAATGCAGAAGCGCTCGATCGACCGTTGTCTCCAGTTACACGGCGGCTACGGCTACATGCTCGAGTACCCGATCGCGCGGGCCTACACCGATGCACGCGTAACCACGATCTACGGCGGCACCACCGAGATCATGAAAGAGATCATCGGCAAGTCGCTCGGGCTTTAGACCGCGAGCAGGTCGCTCCAGATCCCGGCCTTCACTGCGGCCGGTGTGAGTCGCAGCGTGGCCTCGGGCACCGCGTCGACGATGGCGCGCCGCTTCCAGTAGTCGTGGGCTGCGCCGGCGAAGAGTTCTTTGCGCTTGGCAATCAAGCCGGAGGCCCCGCCACCCAGGTATCCCCATAGCGCGAACGCGAACTCGAGGTCGTAGATCGTCGGGCCTCGCCCGAAGAACGACGCCCGCTTCATCGCGACCGCGACGCCGCCCGCCACTGCATCGGCACGGTGGTCGCCGTCGATCAGTTCGAGCTTGTCGTGGAATCGCTTGGCCAGGAACAGGGCGTAGCCCTGATCGGGCCCGGGCGCGCCGAACCCGTCGCCATGCGACACCTCCGAATCAACCACGTCGCCGGGCCGCGTGGCTTCCCAGCGGACCGCCGGAGGGAGTCGCTCGCCCTCACGGACGTCGTCGATGTCACGAACAGAAACGAACTCGGGTTGCGCCACGGCGCCAAATCTATGCGGTGGTGTGCAGTAACCCGTAGACAAGCGAGTCCTGTAGCGCCTGCCACGAAGCCTCGATGATGTTCTCGGACACGCCGATGGTCGACCACGAACACTCACCGTTGGTCGAGTCGAGCAGCACCCGGGTGACGGCGCCTGTGCCCTTATTGCTGTCGAGGATGCGCACCTTGTAGTCGGTGAGGTGAATACGGCGCAGCGCCGGATAGGCGTCGCCGATCGCTTGGCGCAACGCTTGGTCGAGCGCGCTGACCGGCCCGTCGCCCTCGGCGGTTTCGACCAGCCTGCGGTTGCCGACGAACAACTTCACGGTGGCCTCGGTCGAAAAGCCGCCTTCGCCACGTTCGTCGGCGATGACGCGGAACGATTCGAGGCGGAAGAACTCTTGCTCCCACCCCGCGGCGCGCCGCATCAGCAACTCGAGCGATCCGTCGGCCGCCTCGAAGTGGTAACCCTCGTGTTCGAGGCGCTTGAGCGTGTCGATCGTCTCGGTGAGCGCGGGGCCGTCGAGGTCGAGGCCGAGTTCCTTGGCCTTAAGGATGAGCGTGGATTTACCGGCCAACTCGGATACGACGAATCGGGTGCCGTTGCCGACCGACGCCGGCGGCACGTGTTCGTACGCGTCGGGCCGTTTCGCAATCGCAGACGTGTGCAGCCCGGCCTTGTGCGCGAACGCGGATTGGCCGACATACGGCGACTGCGGGTGCAGCGGCATGTTCACGAGTTCGGCGACGTGGTGGCTGACCGGCGTGAGCCGTTCGAGGCGGTCGCGCGGAATGGTCTCGACGCCCATCTTCAGCGTGAGGTTGGGGATGATCGTGGTGAGGTTGCAGTTGCCGGTGCGTTCGCCGTAGCCGTTGATGGTGCCCTGCACCTGGCGGGCGCCGCCGCGCACCCCTGCGAGCGCGTTCGCCACGCCACAACCGGCGTCGTCGTGCAGGTGCACGCCGACGATGACGTCGTTTTTGAAATGAGCGACGACGGCGCTGACGGCGGCTTCGACGTCGGCCGGCAACGAACCGCCGTTGGTGTCGCACAACACGAGATGCGTCGCGCCCTTCATCACGGCGCCCTCGAGGACGCGCATCGTGAACTCGGCGTTGTCGCGGTAGCCGTCGAAGAAGTGCTCGGCGTCGAGCATCACCCGCAGGCCGGCCTTCTTGAGGAACTCGACCGAGTCGGCGACCATCGCGACGCCTTCGTCGAGGTCGGTCTCGAGCGCGCTGACCACGTGGTACTCGCTGCTCTTGCCGACGATGCACACCGTCTCGGTTCCCGCCTCGATGAGGTGACGCAACGTGTCGTCGCTGTCGACCTTGCCCGCCTTCCGGCGCGTCGAACCAAACGCGACCATCTGCGCCGTGTCGAGCGTGAGTTCCTTCTGGGCCCGACGGAAAAATTCGTTGTCCTTCTCGTTAGAACCGGGCCAGCCGCCTTCGATGAAGTGCACGCCGAGCCAGTCCAACTGCTCGGCGATGCGCAGCTTGTCGTCGACGGTCAGCGAGATCCCCTCGAGTTGCGCGCCGTCGCGCAGCGTCGTGTCGTACACCTCAACTGCCTTCGGCAGTTGGGGTGACCAAGAGCTAGGTCGGCTGCCTGCGGCAGCCGGCGATGCCTCTGGTTCCGTAGAAGCGAAGCTTCTACGAGACATGTTCGTTCCAGTCCTTATAGCGATCGGTCTCGCCCCGCACGGCGGCGTTGTAGGCAGACTGAATCGCGGTGGTGATCGGGCCGCGTTCGCCGATCACGCGATCGTCGACGGAGTAGATCGGCACGACCTCAGCCGCGGTGCCGGTGCAGAACGCTTCGTCGCACGTGTAGAGGTCGGAACGCAGCACGTTACCGACCTGCACCTCGTAGCCGAGGTCGCGGGCGATGGCGAACACCGAATCCTGCGTGATGCCTTCGAGCGCGCCGGCCGAGACGGGCGGCGTGATGATCTTGCCCCGGTTCACGATGAAGATGTTTTCGCCGGTGCACTCCGACACGTAGCCCTGCGGTGAGAGCAGGATCGCCTCGTCGTAACCGGCCCGGATCGCTTCGACCTTCGCCAACGACGAGTTGATGTACATGCCGGTCATCTTCGCGGCGGGCGGCATCGCGTTCGGGTCGTGGCGCTGCCACGAGCTGATCTTCATGCGCACGCCCTTGGCCATGTTTTCTTCGCCGAGGTACGAGCCCCACGGCCACACCGCGATCGACACGTTCACCGTGCACGGCAGCGGGTTGAGGCCCATCTCGCCGTAGCCGAGATATACGAGCGGTCGGATGTAGCACTCGTCGAGTTCGTTCACGTCGACGGTCTTCTTGGTCGCCTCGATCAGCTCGTCGACCGAGAACGGAATCTCCATCGAGAGGATCTTTGCCGAATTGAAGAGCCGGACGATGTGGTCGGTGAGGCGGAACACGGCCGGGCCCTGCGACGTGTTGTAGGCGCGCACGCCCTCGAACACACCCGAGCCGTAGTGCAGCGCGTGGGTCAGCACGTGCACTGTCGCGTTCTCCCAATCGACGAGTTCGCCGTCCATCCAAATCTTCTTCGAAGGGGTAATAGGCATTTCGGAAAACTCCTAAAGGGCGGCGGCGACGGCGTCGCCAATGGTGGACGGGACAGGATTGGTGGCCAGCACGCTGGACACTGTTTTGCGGATGCGGGCGCCGGCGTCGGCCTCGCCCAAGAACTCGAGCATCAAGGCGGCGGCCATGATTTGCGCGGCCGCGTTCACTTTGTCGGTACCGAGCGCGTCGTGGGCCGAACCGTGGACCGGCTCGAACATCGACGGCGTGGTGCGTTCCGGGTTGAGGTTGCCGGTGCCGGCCAGGCCAACGCCGCCGACTACCGCGCCGGCCAGGTCGGTGAGGATGTCACCGAACAGGTTGTCGGTTACCACTACGTCGTAGCGCTGCGGGTCTTCTACGAAGTAGATGCAGGCGGCGTCGACGTGGTTGTAGGCAGTCGCGACGTCGGGGTACTCGGCCGCGACTTCGTTGAACGTGCGCTGCCACAGGTCGCCGGCGAAGGTGAGCACGTTGGTCTTGTGCACGAGCGTGAGGTGGCGACGTTGTCGTGTCATGGCCAACTCAAACGCGAAACGTACGCAGCGCTCGACGCCGTGACGAGTGTTGACCGAGCCCTGCGTCGCAACCTCGTGCGGCGTTCCCTTGCGCAGGAATCCGCCCTCGCCCGCGTAGCTGCCTTCGGTGTTCTCACGGATCACGACGAACTCGAGGCCTTTGCCCTCAAACGGACGAAGGTTGATGTATTGGTCGAGCGCGAACCGCAGCTTGAGGATGATCCCCCGCTCGATCGTGCCGCCCGGAATCTGCTTGTCGCCGATCGGCGGACCGAGCGGGCCTTTGAGAATGGCGTCGTGCGATGCGATCGCGGCGAGGTCGTCGTCGTCGAGGACGTGGCCGTCGCGCAGGAACCGGTCGGCGCCTACGTCGAAGACGGTGGTCTCTAGTTCGACGCCGGCCGCCGCTACAACTTTGAGCGCGGCCGCGGTGATGTCGGGACCGATCCCGTCCCCCGCGATAACCGCCACTCGGTGTGCCACGAAAACTCCCTTAGAAATGAAAAACCGTCCACCTTGACAGGAGGACGGTGAAGCACTTCTGCGATGCGCAGAAGTGCTACGTGATGATAATTACGACGGAGCTGTTCATCGCCGGAAAGTGTAGAGCGTTTTCACGGCGGCCGTCGCCGCACCTTGTAAGTTGTCGCCGCTATGTCGCCAGCCCAACTTTCCCGCGAGGCCCACGCACGGCTTTCTGCCGAGCTCAATGAGCTCACCGGCGT
>JACCXE010000430.1 GCA_013697265.1 Actinomycetota bacterium
GGCGACACTGCACGCGACCGGTCAACCGGCCAAGCACGAGAAGTTTCAGCCGTTGCCCGAGGGTTTCGCCCACTCCGTCGCGTTCGACATCGACGACATCGACCGCATGATCGATGCCACGACAGCGGGCGTGCTCATTGAGGTCGTCCAGGGTGAAGGCGGTGTGCACGCGGCGCCTGAAGGTTTCGTGAAAGATCTACGCCAGCTGTGCGACCAGCGGGGCGTGCTGATGCTCGTAGACGAGGTGCAAACGGGCCTCGGCCGCACCGGCGAGTGGTTCGCGTTCCAACACAGCGACGTACGGCCCGACATCGTCACCGTGGCCAAAGCGCTCGGCAACGGTGTGCCGATCGGCGCGTGCTGGGCCCGAGCCGAGGTGTCGTCGGTGTTCGAGCCCGGCGACCATGGCTCGACGTACGGAGGGCAGCCCTTCGCCACCGCCGCGGCCCAGGCCACACTCGACGAACTGATCGCGATCGACGCGCCGGCCTGCGCCCGACGTCAGGGCGCGCGGCTCGCCGATGGCCTGGCCGCCCTCGACGCGGTCACCGCGGTGCGGGGCATGGGGCTGCTTCTCGGCGCCGAACTCGCAGCCGGCAACGCCAAAGCCATGAACGCGGCGCTGCTAGAAGCGGGACTAATCGTGAACGCCGTTACCGAAACCGCACTGCGCTTTGCCCCCCCGCTGAACGTGTCCGACGACGAGGTCGACGCCGCGCTGGCCATCTGCAAGGAGATCTTGAAATGAGCGCCAGACACTTGCTGGACATCGACGATCTGCGGCCCGCGGAACTCGTCGACATCATCACCAAGGCTGAAGAGCCGTCGCCGCCGCAGGTCCTGCAGGGCAAGGGTGTCGGGCTGATCTTCGAGAAAGCCAGTGGTCGCACCCGCAACGCCACCGAGATGGCGGTGGTCGGCCTCGGCGGCCACCCGGTGAGCATGCGGGGCGACGAGGTCGGCATCGACACCCGTGAGACGGCGGAAGACGTCGCGCGCGCGCTCGCCGGTTACCACGCAGTTATCGGGGCGCGGGTGAAGTCGCACGCGGTGCTCGAGCGCATGGCCGCCGTGTCCCCGGTGCCCGTGCTGAACCTGCTGTCCGACCTGGCTCACCCCTGTCAGGCCATCGCCGACCTGGTCACGCTGCGGGCGCGCTTCGGCGCGTTGGCCGGCCTGCGCGTGGCCTACGTCGGCGATTTCAACAACGTGGCTCGGTCCTTGGCAATCGCGGCCGCGTTCACCGCCGTGGACTTCGTCGTCGCCTCACCGCCGGGCTACGGGCCCACGCCCGTCGACGTCGACCGCATCGCGTCGCTCAACGGCCTTATGACCGTGACCGATCGCCCGCTCGACGCCACCAAGGGCGCCCACGCCGTCTACACCGACGTGTGGATCTCGATGGGCCAAGAAGGCGAAGCCGACGAACGGCGTCGCGCCTTCGAAGGGTTCAACGTGAGCAGCGGTCTGTTCGAAAACGCCGACGCCAAGGCGATCTTCCTGCACTGCCTGCCCGCTATCCGGGGCGAGGAAGTCGACGCCGAGGTGATCGACGGGCTGCAGAGCGCCGTGTTCGAACAAGCGGCCAACCGATTGGCCGCGGCCCGGGGCGTGCTCTGGTGGATGGCGGAGACGCGCTCGTGAGGCTGGCCAAACAGCAGCGCCAGTACCGGATCGCCTCGCTGCTTGAGTCGGGCACCGTCACGAGCCAGGCGCAACTGGTCGATCTGCTCGCCGAGTCTGGCGTCGTTGCGACGCAGGCCACGGTGTCGCGTGACCTCGAAGACATGGGCGCAGTCAAGATCCGGGTGCGGGGCGGCGAGACGGCGTACGCGCTGCCCGAGTTGCCCAGTCAACGGGTCGCTCCCGAAGATCACCTTCGCCGCGTGTTGTCCGAGTGGCTCGTCGACGTCGCGTTCAACGGGCCGGTCGTCGTGTTGCGCACGCCACCAGGTTCGGCCCACGTGGTCGCGTCGGCGATCGATCGAGCCGGCCTCGACGACATCCTCGGCACGGTGGCCGGCGACGACACGCTCATGGTGATCGCGTCGGAAAACGTAGGCGGCGAGAAGGTTGCCGATATGTTCGCTGAATTGGCCGGGCTGTAGCCCCCAACTGAAAGAGTCTCTGTGCCTAAGCGGGTTGTTCTTGCCTATTCCGGTGGTCTCGACACCTCAGTCGCAGTCGCCTGGCTTCGAGAGGAGATGGGCCTCGACGTAATCGCGGTCGCCGTCGACGTCGGGCAAGAAGGTGCGGGCGATGAGATGGACAAGGTCCGCGAGCGCGCCCTGGCCGCAGGCGCGATTGAAGCCGAAGTCATCGACGCCAAGGACGAGTACGCGACGGACTTTTTGGTGCCGGCGCTCAAAGCCAACGCGATGTACGAGGGCCGTTACCCGCTGGTGAGCGCGCTCAGCCGGCCGGTCATCGTGAAGCATCTCGTGAACGCGGCGCGGCGCCACGGCGCCGACGCCGTCGGCCACGGGTGCACCGGAAAGGGAAACGACCAGGTCCGGTTCGAAGTGTCCACCCGAGCTCTTGCGCCCGATCTCGAGGTCATCGCGCCGGCTCGTAACTGGGGCCTAACTCGCGACGAGTCGATCCGCTACGCCGAGGTGCGCGGCATCCCGATCACCGCGACGCGCGAAAAGCTCTATTCGATCGACGACAACCTCTGGGGTCGTGCGATCGAGTGCGGCGAGATGGAAGACCCGTGGCGCGAGCCGCCCCCCGGGGTGTGGTTGCTCACGAAGCACACCGCCACCGAACCCACCGACATCACCGTCTCGTTCGAAGCAGGTGTGCCGGTTGCCCTCGACGGCGAGAAGCTGAGCCTCGTCGATCTCATCAACAAGCTCGGGGCGGTCGTGGGCTCGTACGGATGGGGTCGTATCGACATGGTCGAGAACCGCCGCGTCGGCATCAAGAGCCGGGAAACCTACGAGTGCCCGGCCAGCCTGGCGCTGATCCTGGCCCACAACGACCTCGAGTCGATCACCCTTGAGCGCGACCTGGCCCGCGAAAAGGCGCGCCTCGAGCCCCGCTACGCCGAGCTGATCTACGACGGGCTGTGGTTCTCGCCACTGAAGCGGGCTTACGACGCCTTCATCGACGACAGCCAAAAGTTCGTCACCGGCGACGTGCGCCTCCATTTGTCGGACGGTTCGTGCCGCGTCACGGGTCGCCGGTCACCTGACGCGCTTTACGACTACGAACTGGCCACCTACGACGCGGCCGACTCGTTCCGCCACGCCGACTCCGAGGGATTCGTGCGCCTTTGGGGCCTCTCGGTTCAGACCTGGGCCCAGCGGCAAGGTCCTGGCCGAGGCCAGGACCAATGAAGCTGCCCGGCTCCGGCGATCAGACCGCGGCGCCGTGACGACGCTCTGGCACGGCCGGTTTGCGGACGGGCCGGCCGAGTCACTGTGGCAGTTCACCGTCAGCCTGCCCTTCGATCAACTGCTCGGGCCTGACGACATCGTCGCGTCCAAGGCGCACGTGCGCGGTCTCGTGCGGGGAGCGTTGCTCACGCAGCGAGAGGGCGACACGCTGCTGGCCGCGCTCGACCAGGTCGCCTCCGAGCTATCCGACAATTCGTTCAAGTTCGTCGACTCCGACGAGGACATCCACACCGCGATCGAACGTCGCGTTACCGAAATGGCCGGCGACACCGGCGCCAAGCTCCACACCGGCCGCAGCCGTAACGACCAGGTGGCCACGGCGTTCCGGCTCTGGTGCAAGCGGGCGGCCACCGAGGTGGCCCTCGACGTCCTCGCCCTGCAAAACGTCCTGCTGGGCCGGGCTGCCGAGGTCGGTAACGCCTACATGCCCGGCTACACCCACTTGCAGCGGGCCCAGCCGATCCTGCTTGCGCACCACCTGTTGGCTCACGGCTGGGCGTTGAGCCGTGACGTAGACCGCCTCGTCGACGCTCGCACTCGTCTCGACGTATCGCCGCTCGGCGCCGGTGCCCTCGCCGGGTCGTCGCTGCCGCTTGATCCCGACGGCGTCGCCGAAGAGCTGGGCTTCGCTCGGTGCTTCGACAACAGCCTCGACGTCACCTCCGACCGAGACTTCGTAGCCGAGCTCCTGCACACGATCGCCCTGCTCGGCGTGCACCTGTCGCGCATCGGCGAGGAGGTCGTCCTCTGGTCGACCGAGGAGTTCGGATTCCTGAAGCTGGCCGACGCCTATTCGACCGGTAGCTCGATGCTGCCGCAGAAGAAGAACCCCGACATCGCCGAATTGGCCCGCGGCAAGGCCGGACGCCTCATCGGGCACGCTGCGGGCTTTCTCGCCACCCTCAAGGGCCTGCCGTTGGCCTACAACCGGGACCTCCAAGAGGATAAAGAGCCGCTGTTCGACGCCGTTGACCAAATCCGTCTGGCTTTGGCCGCCCTCGGCGGCCTCTTGGCCACTGCCACCTTCGACTTGCCCCGCATGGCCGACGCCGCCGACGCGCCCAGCGCCGCGGCAGTCGACCTGGCCGAATGGTTGGTTGAACAGGGCACGCCGTTTCGTGAGGCCCACGCGGTGGTCGGCGCGATCGTGCGCGACAGCCTTGATCGCCACGTCCCCATGGCTGAACTGGTCGAGGCTCATCCCAACCTGGGCCCTGATGCGGTGGCGCTGCTCGGTATTGGGGTGGCCGTCACCCGCCGCCAGACTCCGGGTGGCACCGGCCCCGATCAGGTCGCTGAGCAGCGCAAACGGTTCGAAAGCCGGCTGCGGATCGACGTGGAGCGAGTTACCCCGCCCTCGGCTTGACGGCAACTACATCGGTGTCGTACAGTCTCCGTCCCGCCCCACGGTGCCTTCGAGCACGATGAAGCGGTAGAGGAAGTGCCCTGGATCTAGCTCGCAAGAGACTTGCCGGGAGCAACCCTCGAGAGCAGGCGCTCCCTAAGCACCTCCGCCCTCCACAGATCGAACTGGTCTAAGAGGCGTGTGCCGGAACGCTGGTGATGCTCCTTGACAACGGAACAGAGATGCGCCAAAAACCAGTGCGGGCGCAGTTATGGCTTCGGCCAAAGCTGCGTTCACAACTGTCATAAACTTTGACGCAAAAACGGACACGAAACATCGTCCGTTCTGCGCCATAAAGGTTCAAACCAAATCGTTGTTGGCTCCTAGTGGGCCTTCATGGTTTCGATGGAGAGTTTGATCCTGGCTCAGGACGAACGCTGGCGGCGTGCTTAACACATGCAAGTCGAACGGGATCCATGGAGTAGCAATACTCCGGAAGATCTAGTGGCGAACGGGTGAGTAACACGTGAGCAACCTGCCCTAAAGACTGGGATAACCCCGGGAAACCGGAGCTAATACCGGATGTCCTCTTCGGATCGCATGGTCTGATGAGGAAATGAATTTCGCTTTAGGAGGGGCTCGCGGGATATCAGCTTGTTGGTGGGGTAACGGCCTACCAAGGCTTCGACGTCTAGCTGGTCTGAGAGGACGATCAGCCACACTGGGACTGAGACACGGCCCAGACTCCTACGGGAGGCAGCAGTGGGGAATCTTGCCCAATGGGGGAAACCCTGAGGCAGCAACGCCGCGTGCGGGATGACGGCCTTCGGGTTGTAAACCGCTTTCAGCAGGGACGAAATTGACGGTACCTGCAGAAGAAGCTCCGGCCAACTACGTGCCAGCAGCCGCGGTAATAC
>JACCXE010000292.1 GCA_013697265.1 Actinomycetota bacterium
CTGCTCGTCAACCGATCCTGATCATGCCGATCGAAATGCTCACGTCGTTGCCCGCAGCAGCCGCCACCGCGGGCGTCGACACCGGCCTCCACGTGCTCGCATGCGCGACAACCGAAATGTGGACTCCGCCCGCCGCCGGAACCGTCGGCGCGCTGAGCGCGGCGCCGGCGTATGACTGTTCGAAGGGACAAGTGCTCGGCGCGCTGTCGTTGGACGGCAAGTCGTTGGTGTTCGAGCTCGGTCGGTTCCTCACCGACGCGAACCGCGTCCTGAGCATCGCGATCATTCCCGCGCAGATCAACGCGCCGATCCCCGCAGTTCCGCTACCGCTGCCCGTGAACGTCCCGTTGCCCGCGCCGCTGATGCCGCCGACGTTCGACATCACGTTCAAGCCCATCACCGCCAACGCGATCGAAGTGCTCGCGGTCGACCCGTCCAACGGTGACGACGAACTTGTGGTGCCGCCCGTGGAGGACGTGCCCGTCTACGACTTCAGCCCGGTGGCCGCCGCGTTCACCCTCGCTCTGCCCCCGCCCGCGCCCGTCGTCGCGCGGCAGCCCGCTGTCGCGTTCCCGCGTCGCGTCGCGCGCCAAGTCGGCGCCGCCGTAGCTGACGCGCAGCAGGCCGAGCGCACGATCGCGGCGTCGGTGTTCTTGCTGTTGTGTCTGTGGGCGTGGGGCGTCGCCAACCGCAACGCGTCGGCCCTTGGCGCCCCCGCCGGCCGTCCCTTCCGCACGCTCTACGACGGTTCCACCGATTCAATCGCCCCGCAACGACGGGCGTTTGGTGTCATGCCGCGGATCGGCAAACCGCCGCCGCTTCGTTAGTCGGGCGCCATCCGCGCTGAGTGTTACGCCAGGGCGTCAGCCGCTGCTTGCTCGAGCAACCAGCGCTCGCCCGCCGCCCAGGCGTCGGCAAACGACGGCTCACCCAGGTTGTCGCGACATGTTCGCAACGCGCGAGCGTGCAGCAACTTGGTGAAGAGCGGCGATGCCTCGTTGGGTTCTGGCACGACGGCGGCCGCGGCGGACAGTCTGGTTGCCAACGTTGCGTCGCCCTCGGCGAGGGTAACGGCCGCGATGCCGCGCAGCGTTCCCCCGAGTGCCGCGCGTCGAAAGCGCGGGGAGTGATCGTCATCCAGCGCTGCCGCGAGCGCGCGCTGATGGTGCCCTCGGGCGGCCGGGTAGTCGCCCTCGGCCTGCGCGAGCCACCCGAGCGAGTTGGCGGTGTAGGCCAGCACCCAACCCAAGCCCAGCGTGTCGGCGAACGCGGCACCCCTGGCAAAAACGGTGCCGGCGTGCTGGTAGTCGCCGGAGAGTAGGTCGACCTCGCCGATGCCCTGGCCGGCGCGTGCTGCCAGCAACATGATGTCCTGGCGGTTGGCGGCCACGCGCGCGAGCGCCGCCCGCGCATCACGGAACCCCTGGCGCGCGTCGTCGAGGCGTCCTAGTTCCATTTCGATGGCGGCCAGGTTCAGCCGCGCCTCGCCCATTTGGTGGTCGATGCCAGCGCCGCGCGCCAACTCGAGCCACTCACCAAATGCGATCGACGCCGCGTTCGTATCGCCTGACATGTGGCTGCACCGCCCGGCCGCGCGCAACGCGAACATCAAGAAGAACACGTTGGGGCATCGGCGGGCCGCGGCCACAGCCTCGTCGGCCCAGGTGCGCGCCCGACCGATGTCGCCATTGCCCGCGGCAAGGTTGGCCATCGATTCCAAGGCATAGGCGATCGTGGCGGCGGAGCCGGAGGTTTTCGCGGTATCGAGCGCTTCCTCGAAAACCCCGAGCGCTTCTTGCGCGAGGCCGTTTGCCACGAGATTGAATCCGTGGACCAACACGGTGTTCGTAATGATGGTTGCGTTACCGCACGCCCGGGCTGCGATCATCGCATCAGTGGGCCCTGGAGCGGTCCTGTCGCCTGTGGCCTCGTCGCCGTGTTCGATCATCATCATCGCCCATACTTCGTACCAACGGGGCGTGTCGCCCCGCTCGCGCATGCGAGCGATGACGGGTTGGGCTGCCGCTGTCACTTGCGCGCGAGGCGCAGCCGCGATTGCGGCGAGGTGCGCGTGGCCGGCGTACGTTCGCGCCACGGAGTCAGGGTCGGCTTTCGCGTCGGCGGAGTCGGGCATCGCCAGCACGCGGGTCACCCACGTGAGCCCCTCGGCGACCGCGCCGCGCATCGACCAGTACATCCACGAAGCTCCGGCGAGTTGGTGGGCGAGCTGCGTGTCGCCACGATCGATCGCCCACTCCAGGGCGGTGCGCACGTTGGGTTGCTCGTCGGAAAGGGCCGCGGTCGCCCGCATCTCCCGCGCGTCGAACAGCCCGGGCAAGTTCGCTTCTGCCATGTCGACGAAGTGCCGGAGATGAAGGGCGCGGGTTTGTTCGACCTCGCCGGCGTCGAGCAGCTTGTTCCAGCCGTAGTACCGCACGGTCTCGAGCAAGCGGTAACGGATGCGGTCGCCGCCGAGTGCGGTGACGACCAGGGACTTATCGACGAGGCGGCCCAGGACGTCGAGGATGTCGCCGTCGCAAACCGCCTCGGCCGCCGGCAAGTCGAACGTGCCCGCGAAGACCGCGAGGCGGCGAAAGACGGCGCGCTCCGCGTCGTCGAGCAGGTCGTAGCTCCAGCTCACCGCCGCCTCAAGGGTGCGCTGGCGGGGAAGCGCGGTTCGTCCGCCGCCCGTGAGCAGCCGGAACCGGTCGTCCAATCGGTCCGCGATCTGGCGCGGGGTCAACA
>JACCXE010000446.1 GCA_013697265.1 Actinomycetota bacterium
TCCCGCGGCAACCTGTCGATGAAGTCGACCGTGCGCGGGCACTTGAACTTCGCGATGCGCTCACGCGCGAACGCGATGAGTTCGGTCGCCAACTCGTCACTGGGCTCGACGCCGTCACGCAGTTCGACAACTGCCTTGACCGCCTCGCCCATGTCGTCGTCGGGGACGCCGATTACCGCAACGTCGCCGACCGCGGGGTGCTGCAACAGCACTGCGTCGACCTCGGCCGGATAGATGTTCACGCCACCACTGATGATCACGTTCGCGGTGCGGTCGGTCAGGTAGAGGTAACCCTCGTCGTCGAGATAGCCGACGTCGCCCAGCGAGAAGTGGGTGTCGACCACAGTCTCTGCCGTCTTGTCCTTGTCGCCGTAGTACTCGAACTCGGAGCCGGCCACGGTCTTGATCCACACCGTGCCCGGTGTGCCGCGGGGGCACTCGTTGCCGTCGTCGTCTCGGATGATCACGCCGTCTTCCACCGTGGGCTTGCCGACCGTGCCCGGATGGGCCAGCCACGTGTGGGGGTCTACGAGCGTGGCGCTACCCTCGGTGGCCGCGTAGTACTCCCAGATGATCGGACCCCACCAGTCCAGCATCGCCTGCTTCACCGGCACCGGGCACGGCGCGGCGCCGTGCAAAACGATGCGTAACGACGACGTTTTGGCCTGGGCCTTCACGTCGTCGGGCAGATGCACCAGGCGGTTGAACATCGTGGGCACCATGTGCGAGTGCGTCACCTGGTGTTCGTCGATCAGGCGCAGTGTCTCTTCGGGTGACCAGCCGTCCATCATCACCACGGACGCGCCCCACGTGAGCGGCGGGTACAGCGAGAGCAACAGAGGTGCTGCGTGGTACAGCGGCCCCGTCACCAGATGCTTTGTGGTCTCGTCGTAGCCCGTGATGTTGGGGCCGGGCGGGGCCACGTATCCGCGGTAAACGCCCTTTGGGCGCCCCGTGGTGCCCGAGGTGTAGAGCATCGTCGAGCCCCGCCGCGGACTGTCGATGTCGGAGCCGTCGATGCCGGCGAGGAGGTCGTCGTATCGCGTGCAGCGCGTCAGCGTGCCGGCGATGCTCACGAGCAACGGCGCGGGCGCAATCCCGGCCACCGATTCGGCGCACGGGATTGAGGCGTCGATGAACAGCGCCTTAGCCCCGCTGTCTTCTACGACGTAGTTGACCTCGTCCGCGGTGAGGTGCCAGTTCACGGCGGTGAGCCAATAGCCACCCCGAGCCGTCGCGGCGGCGACCTCGGCAAACTCGCCTCGGTTGCGGCACAGCAGCGCCACCCGATCGCCGTACTGCACTCCGAAGTCGCGCAACACCCGCACGATGCGGTTGGCGTTTGCGTTCAGGTCGCCGTAGGCGCGGTCGCCGTATTGCGAGTAGACGGCGATCCGATCGGGGTCGCGCGCCGCGGCGTGGGCGACGCTCATCCCGTGTTCGGCCGCGGCCGCATAGTCGGCGTAGTTGGTGTTGCCCCCCGTAGTCATCAGCGCCGAAACCTAGTCAGTAAGTTCACGCCGTGGCTGGAGACGAAATACGAACCTTTCCTGGCGCGCGCCGGCCCGACCGCTCGCGACGCGTCGACAGCAGCGGGCTGTCCCTCGCCGTGTACGAGTGGGGCGACGAGTCAGCGTCGCCGGTTTTCCTCGTGCACGGAGGGTTCGACTTCGCCGGCACCTTCGACGGGCTGGCGGCGCGCCTCGCCGACGCGGGCTGGCGAGTGATCGCCCACGATCAGCGCGGTCACGGCGACTCCGAGCACGCAACCTGTTACAGCTGGGACGCCGACATTCGCGACGCGCTTGCCGTGATCGACAGCGTCACCCCCGGCCCAGCACCGATTCTCGGGCACTCCAAGGGCGGCGGGCTCATGTTGCAACTCGCGGATGCGTGCCCGCACCGGGTGACGAAGCTAATCAACATCGACGGGTTGCCGTCGAAGCGCAACTTTCCCGACGTGAGCGACCGTGAGCGCACCCGCATGATGTCGAGCGAGTTGACGAATTGGCTCGAGCACCGGCGCAAAGCAGCCACCCTGGAACGCAAGCCGGGCACCCTCGAGGAACTCGCCAAGCGCCGCGGGCGCACAAACCCACGCCTGAGCCAAGAGTGGCTTGAGTACCTCGTCACGATCGGCGCCCGGCACGATGAGGACGGCTGGCGTTGGAAGATCGACCCAGTCATGCGCTTCGGCGGCTTCGGCCCCTGGCGACCGGAATGGTCGATGTTCCGCCTCGCGAGTGTCGGCGTGCCGTTGCTCGGCATCATCGGTTCGATCCCCGAGGCGATGGGCTTCGGCACCAAGCCCCACGACATCGAACCGTTTCTGCCACCGGGCGCCCGCCTCGAAGTGTTCGAGGAGACCGGCCACTTCGTGCACATCGAACAGCCTGACCGTGTCGCCGCGCTCGTCACCGAGTTCCTGGTGTGACTGACATCATCTCCGTCACCCACGGCCGCCTCGGACAGCTTGCACTGCACCGTGTGCGCGCCGGCGACGGTCCGCCCGCGCTCGTACTGCACGGGCTCGGCGAGAACGCGACCTCCGTCCTCACGCAACTCCTGGTTAACGGATGGCCGGGTGGCGACGTCTGGGCCCTCGACTTCCTCGGCCACGGCGCGTCGGCTCGCCCCAAAGGTGGCGGCTACACCTGCGAGCACCTGATGGCCGACACCGACGCCGCGCTCGCCCACATCGGTGCTGCGACGGTGTTCGGTCGCGGCCTCGGCGCCTACGTGGCGTTGTTGATCGCCGGAGCCCGTCCTGACCTCGTGCACGGAGCGGTGCTGTGCGACGGGCCGGGCCTCAACGGCGGCGGACCGTCGCCCTCTACGCCGGTGGTCGTGGCCATCACGCCCGACCCGTCACGACCAGCCGAAGCGCCCGATCCGTTCGCGCTCGTCGAGTTGGGCCGCGATGTCCGCCCAGCCGACTACGCCGCGAACTTCTGCCGCCAGGCCACTTGGCTGAGCGACATCGACATCCCGATCACGGTCGCAGCCGTCGCGCGCCCGGACTGGTTGGTCGCGGTGCTGGACACACCCGGCGTGCAGGCGGCAACGATCGACGACGCGATGAAGCTCTACGGCAGCACCAGCGAGTAGCCCGCCGCCCGCAGACGATCGATGAGACCCGGCAACTGGGCCACGGTCTGGCTGCGGTCGCCTCCGCCGTCGTGCATCAACACGATGCCCCCGCCGTGAATGTTTTCCACCGCACGATTCTGAATCGCGTCCGGCCCCGGCTTGCGGTAGTCCGCCGTGTCGACTGACCACCCGAGTATCCGCATGCCAAGGCGGTGCGCCTCGCCCACGATGAACGGCGACAGGTTGCCGCCCGGGCCTCGATAGAAGCGCGGCGGGGCGCCGGTGATGGTTCGTATTGCTTCGAAGGGCGCGTTGATTTGAGCGGCCGCATAGCTGGTGGGCTTGTCCGACATGTGCACGTCGTGACCGGCGCTGTGGTCGCACAGTGCGTGGCCCTCATCGTGGATCCGCTGCACCAGTTCGGGGTGACGAGCGATCGGTCCTCCGACAACACAGACACCGCCTTGACGTTGCGCTCCTGCAAGATGGCGAGCACCTGCGGCGTCCAACGGGGGTCGGGGCCGTCGTCGAAGGTGAGCAACGCCTCGGGGCCGTTCATGGGCGCGGCTGGCGTCGCCGGCTCGAGTACCCGATCGCCACTGGTCTCACCGGAGACGCGGCCTCGTTGTCTCGATACGCGGCCCGGTGTGCCTCCGTGCCAGACCTGGTACTCGACGTCGGGGAAGACGGGGACGGGAATCGCTTCGATCACTTCGTCGCTCGGTTCCACGTAGTCGGCGTGGTTCAGCACGCGCACCCTGTCGCCCGTCTTCAGTTTCGTGCTGGCAGTGGCGGGAGCGCCGTTGCGCCACATCTCGGGCCGCAGCACACCAGCGGCCAGGGCTCGGCCCGAAGCCAACGCTCGCATTCG
>JACCXE010000472.1 GCA_013697265.1 Actinomycetota bacterium
CACCACCGACTTGCAATCGATTCTCGAAGACGCGCTGGCGTCGATCGGCGGCACCCAAGGTCTGGCCGCGTGGGTTGCTGAGAGCGCGGCCGAGGTCACCGCCGTGCGCCAGGAGATTCGCAACGCCTTCGCGCGCATCGAGCGCGACATGTCGGTGTTACGCAGCCAGCAGCCGGTCGAACACGTGAAAGTGTCGCTAAACGACGATCAACTCACTTTCATCGTCGAAGCAGTGACCGAGTCCGTCGTGAGCGCGCTCACGGCCCAGCAACTCCGCCCCGCCAGCGGCCGCCGCCGATAATTTCGCACACCACTTGTTTCGGGGCGCTAGCCGTCGAGCCAAACCGGAGCGTTGTCGAGCAAATGATTGCTCACCGCTAAGCAGCGGTCGAGCACGCCGCAAAGCAACTCTTCACCAGCGAAAATTTTCGACAGCGAGATGTGCTGTTTGGCAACCACAGTGAGGCGGCGCTCGGCTGCGTCGGTAGCCGATGGGATCGAGTCGATCGCCGAGACCTCGACGGGTAGCTCGATGCCCCCGACGCCGGCCAGATCGATCGCGAGCCGCAAGAGGTCGGGCCCGCGAGGCAGCGGGGGCAGCGACCACGTGAACGTGAGGGCGAAGAAGAACTCGTCGGGCGGCTGTGCGTCCTCGTCGTTGTCGTCGAGGACCATCACCGCGTCTTCGAAGGCCAACATCACCCGCGGGTCGAGCTCGAGCGCGAGATGCAGGTCGAGTGGGCCACCGCATCCGGCCTCGGGGTGGAGTTCGACCTCCCACGCCTGACGTAGCGAGTACGTCTCGACGAAATGCCGCTCGTCGTGCACGTGAAACCCGTGATCGACCGCGTGGTCTTTCAGTTCGGCCACAAATCCCGGTACGTCGATAACTGCCACGCGCGAACTGTAAACGGCCGGCGGGACAGTCTCGTTAGCGTGAGCCAAGAGATGACCGACGACGACCTGCTCACGCTCCTGCACGAAGCCGCCGATGCCGTGTATGCCTCGGTGGGCGAACTGGAGGACTGGGGCCTGGCCGGCACCCGCGCCGGCCAATACAAGTGTGACCTCGCCGCCGACGCCGCCGTGCTCGCGGTGCTCGACCGGGCGCCAGTCGGCATCCTGAGCGAGGAGAGCGGCCTCGCCCATCCCGATCGCGGGGTCGTCGTGGTGGTCGACCCCATCGACGGCTCGACCAACGCCGCCGCAGGCCTGCCCTGGTTCGCCACGTCGCTGTGCGCGGTGGATAAGGACGGGCCTCGGGTGGCCGTGGTCGTAAATCAGGCTGTGGGCACCCGCTACGCGGCCACCCGGGGTGGGGGGGCAACCAGGGACGGGCGGCGCCTTTCGGCGCCGACCAAGACCGACCTGGCCGACGCCTTCGTCGGCGTGTCGGGGCTGCCGCCCCGCTGGCTTGGGTGGCGCCAGTTCCGGGCCCTCGGCGCCGCGGCCCTCGACATGTGCGCGGTGGCCAGCGGCACCCTCGACGCGTTCCTCGACTGCACGCCGAAGCCGGCTCACGGGCCTTGGGACTACCTCGGCGCCATGCTCGTGTGCCAAGAGGCCGGTGCCGTGGTCGCGGACCGCTACGGCGAGGAACTCGTCGTGCTCGAGCACGGCGCCCGGCGAGCACCTATCGCGGCGGCCACGCAAGAGCTGCTCGAGAAATGCATGAAAAGCCTGAATAATTGATTGACGCGGATTCATCCGCGTGGTTGAGTCGCAGGACCCCGCTTTTTGGGGTCCGCCGCGCTCGCCTAAATCCAACCATCACGAGGAAGTCCGCAATGTTGCTTACGACGCTCTGCGCTAACGCACCGGCCATTCACGCCGCTGCCTATGCGCGCCCGCGCGTCCAGGCACACGTGGTCTTCACGTTTGCAATGCCGTCCACCGGATCGCTCCTTAACACGGGCAATTCCAAGGATGGTGCCGGCCTCAGAGGAGTCCGAAGTTCTGGGTAACCAACCCAAATCTTCGCAAGACCCTCAGAGGCCACCGGGAAATCCCGGTGGTCTCTTTGTTTTCCAGACCGCAGGTTCCAAGTTCCAAAAAGCAACGGGGGAGTACAACGATGTACGCAGAAACAACCGAAAACTGGATCACAACCGACGACCGTGAGACCGGCCTCGTGCCGTCCGTGGCTAAGTGCCAGGACGGCTCGGCAACGATGGTTGGACTGTTCTTCTCTGAGCAGCTCGACGACATCGCCCGGGCCAAGGCGATCTGCAACACCTGTGCACTTGCCGAGTCGTGCCTCGACGGGGCACTCGCTCGCCGGGAGCCATGGGGTGTGTGGGGCGGCCAGCTGTTCTTCAACGGAAAGGTCCTCGCATTCAAACGGAAGCGAGGCCGACCTCGTAAGGACGAAGTGATCCCGTTAACCGCATAAGAGCGTGGTGTGGTCCACGTCTATGCCAGCTTTCGAGCGAAAGGAAAGCGCTTTCGCTCAGACGCTGGCATACGACATGGACCACACCACGCTTTGCGTTTGCTTTGGCTAGCCGGCTTTGCGAGCCCGAGCGTCTGCAAGTGCCTGTAGTTGACGCAAATTGGAAGGAGTCGCAGGATGACGCAACTTCGTCATCGCCTTCGCCTCGATCTGACGAATCCGTTCACGGGTGACCCTGAACCGATCGCCGAGTTCTTCGAGCGTCTTGGGTTCATCGCCATCAAGTCCGAACCGAAGCATGAGGACATCGCGCTCGCGCTGGTGGAGCGTGGCGAGAGCAATGTGGAGGTGCACCCGGTCGTCGTCGAGCTCCGCTTCGACGAAACCACGGTCTGAGTCGGGGTCGGCGACCGTGTCGAGCAGCTCACGGTCTTCGTCTTGGGCCAGCGACAGCGACAGCGGGTCCGGCGTGATGCGCTCGGCCGCCGTCACTTGCAGCTCCGTCATACCCGTGGCCTCGGCTAGCTGAGCGCGCGTCGGTTCTTTGCCGCTGCCCTCGCGCAACGCGTTGCGGGCCCGTTCGACGGCCGCCGCGGCGTCACCGACGCGCGTCGGCACCCGGATGGTGCGACCCTTCTCCGCGATCGCGCGGCCGATGGCCTGGCGGATCCACCACGTGGCGTAGGTCGAGAACTTGTAGCCGCGCTGGTGGTCGAACTTCTCGACGGCCCGGATGAGCCCGAGGTTGCCTTCCTGGACGAGGTCGAGCAGCGGCATCCCGGCGCGCTGGTAGCGCTTGGCGATGTTCACCACAAGCCGCAGGTTCGACACGATGAAGGCTTGCTTGGCGTCGTCGCCGGCCCGCATCGCGTTGCGCAAACGGCGCTTCTCGGCGGCCGACATGCTGGCCACGTCGCTCGGATGTGTAAGGGCCGCGGCGGCGAGTTGGCCGGCGGCTATCAGCGTGGCGAGGCGGACCTCGTCGTCGCCGGTGAGCAGTTGGTGCACGGCGATCTCACGCAGGTACCGACCGATCAGGTCGTCCGCCGCGTCACCGTCCCCTCGTGCCACTCGCATCTCCCCGGTCAGACCTGCTTGTGGATGACCACGGTACCGGTGGGTCCTGCCGGAAACGGGGATGCGCGGGGTTGTCGGTATCCTGCTCTGCGCCGGGCGCATAGCTCAGTTGGCTAGAGCGCTGCCCTTACAAGGCAGATGTCGGGGGTTCGAGTCCCTCTGCGCCCACAATGAAACCGCTTGGCGTGCACCACGTTTCGATCAACGTTGACCATGTCGACGTGGCAATGCGTTTTTACACCGACGTCCTCGGCTTCACCCAGCGCGACGACCGGCCGGACTTCGGGTTCCCTGGTGCCTGGCTGAACGCCGGGGGCCAGCAGCTGCACCTGATCGGCGGGGCGGTGCCCAAAGGCGAGGGTCAACACTTCGCCGTGTGGGTCGCCGATCTCGATGGCGTTATCGCCGAGTTACGCGGGCGCGGCATCGAGGTGAGCGACGCATCGCCGGTGGGGTCGGGCCGCCAGGCGTTCCTGGCCGACCCGGCGGGCAACCTCGTGGAGCTTCACGAGGCTCAGGGCAACACCTGAGGCAGTTCGGGGTGATCCCGGGGCGCCCGCCTGGTCAAGATCGCCAAAAGAGTCCCACAGCATCCAGGGGCCGACGACGAGCGCGGCCGCTGTCGCGGCCTGCGCGATCCAGCCGATATAGCGCCGGGCCACCGTGCCCCTCGTCCACAGCGGGCCCAGGGCGCCGATCGCGACGAAGGGCACCACGACGATCGCGGTCGAGTCGATCAGGCAGGCTCCGGCCACGAGTACGCCGACTCCGATCGCAGTGCGCGCCTCATATCCCCGTTGCCATGTGAGCGCGACCAGCGCCAACGCCGCTGCGAGAAGCACCACCACGGTGCGGTTTTCTAGCGGAAGAAGGGGATTGTGGGGAATGTGGCGCCGAGAATCGCCGCCGGGTTCGTGCGCAGCCACTTGTCCAGCACCGTGGCGTACACGCCGCGTAGATCGATGCGGGTCGGCAGGTTGCCACCGTTGAGCTGGCTCAGGTCGAGATCGGGCCCGTACATGCCGCCGGCGATGGGCGAACCGAGCGCGAACACCGACGTCGCCTCACCGTGGTCGGTGCCGCCCGACTTGTTTTCGTAGACGCGTCGTCCGAATTCAGACACCACGAGCACGACGGACTGATCGCGTACGCCCAGCTTCGAGGCGGTCGAAAAGAAGTTCTTGATCGTGTCGTTCAACTTGGTGATCGCTGACGCATGGCGGCCGCGTTCGCTGCTGTGCGTGTCGAACCCAGCGAGGCTGATGAAGCCGATCTCGGTGCCTAGACCTGCAGCGAAGAGCTGCGCGGCGTTGTCGGCCAACGTCGGGGCGCGACCGTTGATCGTCGCGTTGCCGATCTTGGATAGGGGGTCGTGTGCCGCCAAGAGGTCTTGGTGACCGCGTGCGATCGCCTCGAGCATCGAGCCACTCGGGGCTGGCGCCGACGCGAACCGACTGAGGGCAACGCGACGAGCGTCGACGTCGGGCACCTTTACGTCGTTGAACGCGAACCGCTCGATCGACGTGAGCGACAACGAGTTGGCCCGATCGCCCATCAGCGACAAGGGCAGCGAGTCGCCGAAGGCGGCGGCCCGCACTGACCCCACGCCGGTTGTCGCATCGAGGTAGCGACCCAACCATCCGCTGTTGTAGCGGTCTTCCGGGTTGCCGGACTCCCATTTGCGAGTAGCGACCGAGTGCGAAAAATCCTTGGTCAACGTGCCGACTTGTTGGACCACCGCGAGCTGGCCGGCGCGCCAAAAGTCGACGAACGAGGTCAGTCGATTGTTGACGCCGTAGCCGTTGCCCATCGGGGACATGTCGCCGTCGCGCAAGCCAACGTTGGGCCGCAGCTTGAGCAGCGCCGCGTTACCCATCGGTGCGACCGTTTGCAACGGATCGTTGCCACCGCGCAGGAATACGACCAGCAGGTGCCGCGGCGCGTTCACGGGAGTCGAGCCCGCCGCCAAGACCGGTTCTGCGAAGCGGACCCACACCGGCGCGGTGGCTCCGATCGCCATGCCGCGTAGTACCGAACGCCGAGTAATTGGCGTATTCATGCGAGGTTAAAATCCGGCGAGGAGAGGAGCACGGTAAGGAGGCCGGCGGTGCGAACTGCGCTCGGTTGTTTCACCGTGGCATCCGAATAGGTCTTCAGCGCGTCGAGCGTGGTTGGCGACAGTGACGTCATGCCGAACGCTTCCATCCACGAAGTCAGTTCCGGGCCCGCGGGCGCGGACGCGGCCGGCGCATTCACGTGGAAGCGGGCGAAGGTGGACGCGGCGTTGTAGCGGGCGAGCATGGCGCCGGGGCCAAGCATGCGTTTACCGATAGGCCACCCGGCGACGCTCGGCGGGCGGAACAACGTCTGACCCGCCTGAGCCATGTAGGCGAAGCCCTCGTAAACCTCGGTGCGCTCGAGCGGGCGCATCAAACCCACGACGAATTCGGCCGGCGTTTTGGGCAAGGTCTGACGCGCGGTTTCGGAGCGGAACTGCTGTGAATAGAAGATCACCCGTAGCGCTTTTTGCACGTCCCAGTCGGGGGCCAGCGAACTCGCCACTGTGCCGACGAGAACGGGGTCGGGGCTGGGCCCTACGAAGTGGGTTACCAGCTTGGTCGCGATGTGCTGACGGGCCGCGCGTTGGTTGAGCAACAAATCCACCACGCCATGCGGCGTGAAGTTCGCGGTGACGCCGAGGATGGTCTTGGGCCCGTCGTCGTGCCGGTGCTTGTCGTAGACGAGAGTGGGGGGCACCCGCGGCGCCGCCTCGACGAGGTGGTAACCGGTAAGCGCGCGGGCCGTTTCCTTCACGTCTTCTTCGGTGTAGGTTCCTAAACCAAGCAGGAAAAGCTCCATGAGTTCGCGGGCGAGGTTCTCGTTCGGCTTGGCCTTGGTGCTGCGGTCGTTGTTCAGGTAGCAGCTCAGCGCCCTGTCGTCGATCATGGCGTGGGCCAAGTCGGCGAAGCTGCCGAGCGTGTATTTGCGGATGGTGGCCTGCTGGTCGAGCAGCGCGGCGACGTCGACATTGGAGCCGGGGTCGTAGGCCGTTGCGAAGTGGTTGGCCCAAAACAGTGTCATGCGCTCGACGAGAGGCGCACGCGAGGCGACCATCGTCTTGAGCCAGCCTTCTTGGGCGTCGGCGAGCGACGCCTGAGCACCCGCGCCTCCCGAGGTCTGGTTCAGCCTGCTGGAACGGTCGCGGTTGGTAACGTCGGGATTCACCAGTGCCTCGACGGCATCGCCGTAGGGACGGGCTCCGTACTTGTCGAGTTCGCCCGTGCTCGCGCCAAAACCCGCTCGTCGAAACAGGTGCGCAACTAGCGCCCGGTGCTCGTCAGTCATCCCCAACCTTCATTGATCGTTCGATGGCAGGACGTGCATAACTAGTCAGCCCCGACCCCGTGCGACGCAAGAGTACTGAAGCGACACAAAATTGGAAGGGATCTGAGGTCACAATTCTGTGTCTTGTTGCTCCGAAAGCCGCGGAACGGCCACCGCCACACTGAATTAGCCTCAGCGGACTGTGCAGGCGCTCCTTCGGTGCATCAAGACGGCGGTGATCGCTGGGGCGTTCCTCGCGATCGGCCTCGTCATTCTGATCCCACAGGCGCGGGCGTTCACTGGTAGTTGGTCGACCTCGAAGGCCGACGGTTTGGGCGATATGGCCGAATTGAGCGAACGTTCGGTCGTCCAGCGACGAGACGGGTCCACTTTGGCCGTTTTGCACGCCGATGAGAACCGGGCACCCGTGAAGCTGCGGCAGGTCCCGAAAGCCGTCATCGACGCGGTGATCGGCGTCGAAGACGACCGGTTTTGGAAGCATCATGGCGTCGACGTGCGCGGCAGCTTCCGCGCCCTGGCCACCAACGTGCAGTCGGGTGAGGTGCGCCAAGGCGGATCGACAATCACCCAGCAGCTCGTGAAGAACGCGTTGCTCACCCCGGAAAAGACCGTCGACCGCAAGGTGCGCGAGGCGCTGCTGGCTTGGCGCCTCGAAGATCAACTGTCGAAGAACGCGATCCTCGAGCGCTACCTGAACACGGTGTATTTCGGCAACGGCGCGTACGGCGTGCAGGCGGCCGCCGAGGTGTACTTCGGGAAGACGGCGTCGCAGCTCAACGAGGCAGACGCCGTGCTGCTCGCGGGCATCATCCGCAATCCGTTCAACTACGACCCGATCAAGTTTCCCGCTCGAGCCGCTGATCGGCGCCGTGTCGTGGTGGGCCGGCTCGTGAGCGCGGACGTCTTCTCCAAGGCCACAGGCGACAAAGTATTGGCGACGCCACTACCGACACAGGTCGAGAGCCTTGAGCAGGAAACGAACGACTACTTCGTCGAAGAGGTCAAGCAGAAGCTCCTGAAAGATCGACGTCTGGGCGAGACCGCGCAAGAGCGATACAACGCCGTGTTCAAGGGCGGTCTGCGGATCGTCACCACGCTGGACCCCGACGTCTCCCAGGCCGCGCAGAAGGCAGTTGACGAGATTCTCCCCGACACCAAGGGCAAGTTCACCGCGGCCTTGGCGTCGGTCGAGCCCTCGACGGGTGCGGTGCGGGCCATCGTCGGTGGCAAGGACTTCGCGTCGGTGAAGTTCAACCTGGCCACGCAGGGCCATCGCCAGCCCGGGTCGTCGTTCAAGGCCATGGTGCTGGTCGCGGCGATCGAACAGGGATACGGGCCGAGCACGGTCATCAACGGCTCGTCGCCCTGCAAGGTCGAGTTCGAAGGCCATCAGCCCTACGAGCTTGAGAACTTTGAAGGCGAAGGTGGCGGAGTCGCGCCGCTGACCACGCAGACGGCGCACTCGGTGAACTGCGCCTACGTCCGGCTGGCCGCGGCGACGGGTCTGAAGAACGTCGAGAAGGCGGCCAAGGACCTAGGCATCACGACCGATCTCAAAGTGCCTGACTGCGACTGCATCACGCCCGCCATCGCGGTCGGAGGCCTGACCGTGGGAGTGTCCCCGCTCGAAATGGCGTCGTCGTACGCCACGCTTGCGGCCGACGGCGTCTACCACAAGCCCTATTTCATCGAGAAGGTGCTCGACCGCAACGGCAAGGTGTTGTTCCGCGGCGGCTCAAAGGGTGAACACCGAATCTCGGCCCAAACCGCGCGAACCGCGATTTCGATCTTGCGCGGCGTCGTCACCGGCGGCACCGGCGTGCGGGCCAATCCCGGCAAATGGCCGGTGTTCGGCAAGACCGGCACCGCCCAGGAGTACAAGGACGCGTGGTTCGTCGGGTCCACCCGCCAGCTGGCCGCCGCGGTCTGGATGGGCAACGCCGAGGCCGAGGTTTCGATGTTCCGGGTGGGCTCGGTCGGCCGGGTCACTGGCGGCTCCTATCCGGCGCGGATTTTCGGGCAGTTCATGCGCGACGCGATGAACGGTCGACCGGCGCTGGCGTTCCCGGCACCCGACCCCAAGCAACTCGGCAACAAACAAATCAGCAACCAGGGCTCACTGAGGCCCGCCGAGGGTGGTGGCCCAACGACGAGCGGGACGGTGCTCATCGGTCCCGGCGG
>JACCXE010000011.1 GCA_013697265.1 Actinomycetota bacterium
GACCTACGCGGCCGCGGTGACGATGTTCCGCGCGACGCGCCACGCCATGCTCGGCGAACTCGATGCGGCCGAAGCGGTAGCAAATGAAGTGTGGGCGCTGGAGTCCGAGGGGTTTTCGTCCGTTAACTGGTACGGCCCTGGTGTGCTCATGATCCGACACAGCCAGAACCGGCTCGCCGAGTTGCTGCCGCTGATTGAGCCCGCGGTGGAAGAGCCGGGCATCGGTGAGATCTACCGGGCCGCGCTCGCCGTCGCGTATGCGCACGCCGAACGGCCGGACGAAGCGCAGGTCATTCTGTCGTCATTCGCGGCGAGCCGGTTCAGCACCGTGCCGAGAAACTTCAGTTGGCTGGCCAGCCTCCTGGGATTTGCCGAGGCGGCCGAGATGCTTGGCGATCGGGATGCGGCCAACCAGCTGCTCGACATGCTCGGCCCCTACACGGGCCTTATTGCCGACTTGCCCCAAACCGTGATCGGCGCGGTGGACCTGGCCATCGCGCAGGTGGCGCTTACCGCGGGCGCGGTGTCGCTCGCCCACGAAGCAGCGACGCGGGCGGCCGCGGCCAGCCGGCAGCGAGACACACCGATTTTCCGCGGTCGCGAACTCGTGCGCGTCGCCGCGGCTCGCTTGTTGAGTGGCGCACCAAGCGCCGAGATCGCTCCGATCGTCGCCGAAGCCCGCGCCATTTCCGCCGCAACTGGCGCCCACCTGATCGACCGTGAGCTGCGGCGGTACGAGCTGCTCTAAACGAGCCCGCGTGACGCGCGAAGACCTCGCGAGCATTCGCTCCTAGGTCAGGGCGACTGCACCTCGACCACGACGCGGGCCGGGTCTTCGAGCGTGAAGACCCGGAAGGGCTTCTCGTTTGTCGTGCCGATCACCCAACTCACCACGCCTTCAAAGTCACCCAGCATCACGACCTCGGTCACCGACCCGTGGCCTTGAATCCGTTTGGACCCGGTGTAGGTCGTCTGGCCGGCCTCGCTGTGGGCCGCTGCGTTCAAGCGCACCGCGATGTGGCCGCTGCCCGCCACGGCCACGGGCTGGCCTGACCCGTCCTGGGTGAACGGACCGGACGCGTGGGCAACCGTGTAGCCGGGCACGGTGTCGAACTTGCCG
Organism: Actinomycetota bacterium; assembly: GCA_013697265.1. Taxonomy (GTDB): domain Bacteria; phylum Actinomycetota; class Acidimicrobiia; order Acidimicrobiales; family JACCXE01; genus JACCXE01. The sequence continues at coordinate 1,121 of JACCXE010000011.1, forward strand.
AATCGGAACACGATGCGTTCGAACCCGTCGTGCGCCCCCACTTGCACGTCGGTGAGCAGCGCGGGTGGCGACGTGTCGGGCGAGGACACCGCGGTGTTGCCGAAGGCCTTGAGCGTCGTGGTAGTGGCCGCTGCGGTGGTCGAGGTCGTTTGGACTGGAGTCGCTCCGCCGGTGGTCGTCGTGACGCGTTCGTCCGGCGTGTCGTCATCGCTGCCGCACGCCGCGAGCGCAGCCAACAACGCCACCGCCACCAGGAGTCGTTTCATCCCTAAAGCCTGACGCTTTCCTGTGGAAAGCGCTTGCGAAGTTCTCATGGGCGCTCCACTCCGCTTCGCTCCGTTACGCGCCGAACCCCCCTGGCGTGGTCGCCAGGGGGGTTCGGAGAGAACCGACGGGGATCGGTTCAGACGTTGCTGTCAGCGCTGGAGCGTTGTTACGCGCTCACCCGATTCGCCAGCACGTAGCGGCGAGAGGCGACAGCAGCGATGACCAGAGCCATGCCGAGCAGCGCCATCTGGGCGGTACCGCCGGTACGGGGCAGGGACCCGTTGGTGGAGGCAACCGGGGTGGTGAAGCTGGCACCCGAGGTGACGCTGGCGAGCTTGATCGAGGCGCCCTGGGTCAGCACCGAGGTGGCACCGCCAAGCAGACCGTTGAGGGTCGGCATCAGGGTTGACAGGGCGGGCAGGGTGCCGCCGGCGCCGGTGAGAAGCGAGCCGATGCCACCAGCCGAGGTGAGGCCGCCGACGATGCCGGCGAGGTTGAGCGGGGGAGTGATCGACGCCGTGAGGGCGCTCACTCCGGCCAGCGACTTGATGTAGCCGCCGCCCTGGGTCACGCCGGTGCCGGGGTCCTTGGCGAAGAGGTTGACCTTCACGAGGTTGGCCAGGTCAGGGCTGATCGCTCCGAGAACGCTGCCGAGCGTGCCGTTGACCGTGTCCAGAACGCCATTAACCTGAGCGGCGGTCGCACCGAGGTCCAGCCCAGGAAGGCTCAGGCCGCCGAGGCTGATGCCACCGAGCTTGGCGACGATGTCCGCAGTCGAACCGGCAACCGTGTCGGCCGCAACCGTCTTGGTGCCGATCTCGATGCCGCTGACCTTGAGCAGGCTGAGGCCGTCGAGCGCCTTGAGGGCGTTGTCGAGGACCGTAGTGAGCAAGCCCTGCACGGTGTCGATGACGCCGTTCACGGTTGCGATCGGATCACCGACAACGGGGACCGCCAGCACACCGGGAAGGCCGCCGAGGGCGTCCGCGATGGGCGCCGGCAGAGGGGTCTGCAGCGTGCCACCGGAAGCGGCCGCAAGCTGCGCCTGCAGACCGTCGATCGTCTCGTTCAGCGTCCCGACAAACTCAGCAAGGTCGAGCGACGAGGGAACGCCGGCAACCGGCACGCCCAGGGTGTTGAGGATCTCGCTGACCGTGCCGATAGGCAGGTTCGTCAACGGAATACCGAGGCCGTTCAGCAGGGCGCCCAGGTCGAGGACGTCGATGGCCCCGGCCTTCATGGTGCGGCTGCCGTCAGCGGCCGAACCGTTGGCGTTGGTGCCGAGAACCGAGTCGAGGCCGGTGGCCGAGATAAGGCCGCCGACGAGGTTCACGTTACCGAGGCCGGAAGTCAGGCCCGAGCGTGCGCCCGCGCCGTCGACGCCCGAGGTCAGCTTGGCTGGCGACACCACGCCGCCGAGCAGCGATACGGGCAGGGTCAAGCCGCCGAGAGTGCCGAGATTTAGCGCGGGGCCGTCAACCGAAGGGGCTCCACCCGGCGACCTGGACTCCACGACGGGGAGGCTGACGTTGTTCAGTGGCGCGGGAAGGGCCGAGGTGAGCGCCAGCACGTTCAAACGGCTGAACGCCTCAGGCTGCGCGACCGACGGATCGATGGTCGAGCGCGCCTCGTCGGCAAGCAGCTTCAAGTTCAGCAGCGAACCGAGTTTCACGTCGAGCAGCGAGCTCGAGGACAGGGCAGTACCGACACCCGGGGTGGCGGCCTTCGCAGGGCTGACAAAAGTGGCAGCACCTACGAGGGATAGGGCAGTGGCAGTAGCTGCCACTCGAGCGAAGCGCATGTGGGTTCTCCCCAGAGGGTCGGGACGGAAGGTCGTCGGGACTGGTGTTCCCCTGCAGCATGCGGATTTGGGGCCTGGGTAACCATCGCTCGTGCGTGTCATTTGCGCCCGCACAACCGGGCTAGCCCGACCGGACTAGTCATGGGAGGCTTTCACCTGATTGCCCGATTCGCGACGGAGCGAATCGCTCGTTCGGTTCAAATGCCACCGGCGGGCCAGTGCGTCACCTCGACGGTCAACCACCCGTACACTCGGCGACATGGTTGTGATCGTCCTTGTCGTAATCGTTGTACTGCTCGCCGTGATGTTGATGGTTATGTACAACCGCCTGGTTCGACTGCGGAACCGCATCGAAAATGCCTGGGCCCAGATCGACGTGCAGTTGCAGCGTCGCTACGACCTGATCCCGAATCTCATCGAAACGGTCAAGGGCTACGCCTCGCATGAAAAGAGCGTGCTCGAAGGGGTCACCCAGGCCCGGGCGAACGCACTCAACGCGCAGGGTCCGGCCGACAAGGCCGCGGCAGACAACATCGTCACCGGCGCGCTGAAGTCGCTGTTCGCGGTGTCCGAGGCCTACCCCGACCTAAAGGCCAACCAGAACTTCTTGGCCCTGCAAGAAGAGTTGTCGGGAACCGAAGGCAAGGTCGCCTATGCCCGGCAGTTCTATAACGACGCCGTCAATGGCTACAACACATCGATCCAGTCGTTCCCGACCAATCTGATCGCAAACAACTTCGGCTTCAAGGCCCGTGAGTATTACGAAGCCGGCGACGACGCCCGTGGCGCCGTGCGCGTGCAGTTCTAAGCACCGACTCCTTCCTTATGTACGACCAAGTCGCGGCAAACAAGCGTCGTTCCATCGCGCTCGTCGCTGCATTCATCGTGTTGATCATCGCGATCGCATGGGCCTTCAACTTCTTGATCGGTTACGGCATCGCCGGCCTGATCGTGGCCTTCGTTATCGCCATAGCCAGCTCGTTCTTCGCGTATTGGAAAAGCGATGCGGTCGCCTTGAGAATGAGTCACGCCAAACCTGCTGACCCGGTTGATTACGCGCGGCTGCACAACATTGTCGAGGGCCTCGTTATTGCCGCCGGGCTGCCCAAGCCACGACTGTTCGTGGTCGACGACGACGCTCCGAACGCGTTCGCCACCGGACGCAACCCGCAGCACGCGGCCATTGCTGTGACCACGGGCCTGCTGGCGAAGATGAACCGAGTTGAACTCGAAGGTGTGCTCGCCCATGAGCTCAGCCACATCAAGAACTACGACATCCTGGTGTCAACGCTGGCGGTGACCCTCGTCGGGATAATTGCGTTGTTGTCGGACTGGGGTCTGCGCTCGATTTTCTGGGGCGGATCACGCGGCCGCGACAACGACAACAACAACGGCAACGGCAACCAGGTTTTCGCCCTCCTGGGCTTTGCCTTGCTGATTTTCACGCCGATCGTGGCCCGGCTCATGCAGCTGGCGGTCAGCCGTCGACGCGAAGCACTAGCTGATGTCTCAGGCGTGTCACTGACTCGCTACCCGCCGGGCCTTATCGCTGCCCTTCAGAAGTTAAAGGACGATCAGACCGTCGTGCACTCAGGCTCCCGCGCCACCGCGCACCTTTGGATTGAAGCGCCGGTGGCCCGCAAAGACGAAGAAGGCAAGCTGGCTTGGCTGGGCCGCCTCTTCGACACCCATCCGCCTCTCGCGGCGCGTATAGAAGCGCTGCGCGAGCTATGAGGCGTCGCATCGCAGCGGCTGCGGTCGCGGTTGGCCTGCTGGCCGCTGCGTGCTCGTCTGGCGATAGTGACAGCAAAGAGACGCGCCCGACGCGCAAGGCGACGACGTCGACAGCAGTTGCCAGCGACGTGTCGCCGCTCACCGGCCTGCCTCAAGACGCCGCTACGAAGGGCCGCCCTGCGCTCATTGTCAAGATCGACAACGCGCCCAAGGGAAGGCCGCAGTACGGGCTCGGCGCGGCCGACATCGTGGTGGAGGAAGGCGTGGAAGGCGGCATCACGCGCCTCGCCGCCATCTTCCAGTCCAAAGACGCAGCCCTGGTTGGCCCCGTGCGCTCGGCTCGCTCCAGCGACCTGCACATCGCGGTGCCCCTCGATCACCCGCTGTTCGCGTACTCGGGCACCAACAGCAACTTCCAGGCCCTGATCGACCGGGCCCCGCTCGTCAACGTGGGCATCAACAAGTTGGGGTCGGCTTACCACCGCGACAAGAGAAGGTCCGCTCCTTACAACCTGTTCTCGTCGACACCGCTGTTGTTCAAGGGCACGCCCGCGGGCGCCGCCGGCGCCAAAAAGTTGGTCGACATCGGCGGCGCGGAATCGGCCGGCGCGGGCACGCCGGTGACCAAGCTCGACGTGCACTGGGTCGACAAAGTGCGCACCGACGTCACGTGGAACTGGGACGGGTCGAAGTGGAGCCGCATCCAAAACGGCACCCCGGTGATCGACGCGAGCGGGCTCGCGATCACGCCGCGCAACATCGTCACGTTGTTCGTGAACTACGTGGACACCGGCGAGCGCGACCAGTCGAACTCGGCGGTGCCCGAGGCCAAGCTCGTCGGCACCGGTGAGGCGTGGATCATTCGGGACGGCACGTTGATCAAAGGCACATGGGCCAAGCCGGCTGAGGAGTCTCCGATCGCATTGGCGGATTCCCGGGGCGCCAAGATTGCACTGCTGCCCGGACAGACTTGGATCGAAATGCCGGCGCCCGGAAACGGCAGCGTTGCGTAACCGCGTCCTCGCGGTCGGCGTTCTCGCTGTTGCCCTCGTCGCTTCGAGTTGTGCGTCGAAACCGAAAAGCGTGTTCAGCGAAGTCCCGGGCGCAGGGCCCGCTGACACCAACCCGACGACCACACTGGCCACGCTGCCCTCGCCGCTGACGGGTGAACTCGTCGCGCCGGCAATCGCCATGCGGCCGGTCGTGATCGTCAAGGTTGACAACTCGCCGCAGGCCCGACCACAAGCTGGCCTCAACGCGGCCGACGTCGTTTACGAAGAGCGCGTCGAAGGTTCAGTGGTGCGCTTCCTCACCTTGTTCCAGTCCGGCGACGCCAGCCTCGTCGGCCCGGTGCGGTCGGTGCGCTCCACCGATGCTGCGGTGCTGGCCCCGCTCGGTGGGATCTTCGCGTTTTCGGGCGGCATCAAGCCTTTCATCTCGAAGGTCGAGGCGGCCGGCATCAAAACCATCGTCGAAGGCGAGAGTTCGTCGTCGCCGGTGTTCAAGCGCCCCGGCAAGGCCCGGCCCTTCGGCACCTATGCGGACATCCGCCGGCTCCGCCCGCTCGCGGGTGACGAGACCCCGCCGGCGCTGTTCGTACGCCTGGCCGAAGGCGCGTCGTTCATCGATGGCAACGCGGGCGCGGCGCCGATCATCGGTATGCGCGTGGTGTTCGGATCACTCACCACCGCCGACTGGACCTGGGACGCGGGCAAGCGGCTGTGGCTGCGCTCGACGAACAACACACCGCACCTATTGGAAGGCGGCACTCGGCTGAGTACGCGTTGCCTCATCCAGCAGACGGTGGCCTATCAGTCAACGCCCTACACCGACCCGTCGGGTGCGGCCGTCGACGAGGCCGTGGTCACCGGCTCGGGCAAGGCAGTTGTGGCCTGTGACGGCCTCGCCGTCCAAGCGCGCTGGGCCAAGCCGTCGGCCAAAGCGGTGACGACCTACACCAACACGGCGACGGGCGCGCCGATCAAGCTGCCCGTCGGACGAGTGTGGGTGTCGTTGGTGCCGACGAACGGCATCATCACGCTTAAGGCGCCGGGCTCTACGCCCACGACCAGGCTCACCGTCACCACGCGTTAACGCTTTTAGGACCCAGGTGGTGCCGAGTACGATTGGCATCGATGAGCGAGCGCCAAACCGGAACCGACCGCGTCAAGCGTGGACTAGCCGAGATGCTGCGTGGCGGCGTGATTATGGACGTCGTCGACGCCGCCCAGGCCAAGATCGCAGAAGACGCCGGTGCGGTGGCGGTGATGGCGCTCGAGCGGGTGCCGGCCGACATCCGCCGCGACGGCGGGGTGGCCCG
>JACCXE010000029.1 GCA_013697265.1 Actinomycetota bacterium
GCGATAGGCAAACCCTGGGCCAGCAACCGCCGCTGCAGGTCGGCAACGGCAGGGCCGGTTGCGCCCAGAGCGAGGGGAAGGCCGGTTGGGCCTACCGCCACGGACGCTGCGTAGGTCGGATGCCGGACTCTAGAGGTGTCGGTCGAGCTCTTCGAGCAGTTGACCCTTGCCCTTGGCGCCCACAAGGCGCACCAGCGGCTCACCGCCCTTGAACAGGATCAGCGTGGGGATGCTCATGACGTCGAATCGGGCCTGGGTGGCCAGGTTGTCGTCGACGTTCAGCTTGCCGATAGTGATCTGACCAGCCCGTTCCTCGGCGATCTGCTCGAGGATTGGGGCGATCGTCTTGCACGGGCCGCACCACTCAGCCCAGAAGTCGACCAACACCGGGGTGTCGGCGCCGACCAATGTCTCGTCGAAGTTGGCGTCGGTAAGCGTGAGCAAGTTTTCGGACACGTGGGGCCTCCTGAAGGCGGTCTCGGGGGATCGTACCCGGGTGATGTAACTAGGAACCGCCGCAACTAATTCCCGGACTCGAGCCAGCGTTCACAGTCGATAGCCGCCATGCACCCGGACCCGGCAGCGGTGATCGCCTGGCGATAGACGTGGTCTTGCACGTCACCGCACGCGAAGACGCCTTCGACGTTCGTAAACGTGGAGTGGCCGATCGTTTTGAGGTAGCCGGCCTCGTCGTGGTCGAGGAAGCCCGTGAAGACGTTGGTGTTGGGGATGTGACCGATCGCCACGAACAACCCGTGCACGGGCAGGGTTGATTCGTCGCCCGTCTCGACGTTCTTGAGCTGCGCGGCTTCGAGTGTCGGGTCGCCGACGAGGTCAGTGACCACGCTGTTCCAGATGAAGTTGAGCTTGGGGTTGGCCTTGGCTCGGTCGGCCATGATCTTGGACGCTCGCAACTCGCTGCGGCGATGGATCACGTTGACAGTGGTGGCGAACTTCGACAGGAACATGGCCTCTTCGAGCGCCGAGTCGCCGCCACCGACCACCGCAACGTCGAACCCCCGGTGAAAGAACCCGTCGCAGGTGGCGCAGGTCGAAACGCCGTAGCCCAACAAGCGCTTCTCGGCCTCAAGCCCAAGCATGAGCGACCGGGCGCCCGTAGCCACGATCACCGCATCGGCTGTGACGCTTTGGCCCACGCTCGTTTCGATCGTGAAAGGCCGGCTCGACACGTCGACCTTGGTGGCCTTCGCGGTGAGGAACTCGGCGCCGAATCGCTGCGCCTGCATTTTGCAGTTCAACATCAGCTCGGGCCCCATGATCCCGTCGGGAAAGCCCGGGAAGTTCTCGACCTCAGTGGTCAGCATGAGCTGGCCGCCGGGCTGATCGCTGTCTGACGACGGTTCGCCTTCGATGACGAGCGGCGCCAGGTTGGCCCGCGCCGTGTAGATCGCGGCGGTGAGACCCGCAGGGCCCGAACCGATAATCACAACCTGTCTGTGGTCAGTCATCGGGTTGCTTTGACTGCCTTTCGCCAGAACACGGTGCCAAGGATTGTGAAGAACACGGCGACGCCGGCATAGCCGGTCCACATCGGGCCAGGGATGATCGCCAGAAGTCGTACCAGCATGATCAGCAACAACGCGAGCAAGGTCATTCCCGCCACGGCCAACAGCGCGAGATACACGAGGTAACGAGCGAGCTTGGCCAGCGGTTCGGTGGTCTTGCTGCGCACCCGCTCGATTACTTCGTCGAGCTTGTCGAGCAGTTGCGTGATCCAGTCGTCTTGACGCCCGCCAGCCGGCGGCGGCATGACGCTGCCAGGGTCAGTCATGGCCGGTGACGCTACCCTGCCGCGGTGCGCGTCGTAATCGGAGCCTTGGCCGCGATCTTCGTCGCGCTCCTGGGGGGCCTCATCATTGGCGAGTATCAGCTCCTCGGCGCGTGGGCCCTTGTTGCCGGCGTGCTCTTCGGCCTCGTGGTGGCCGAGGGCACGATCACGGTCGGAAAGAGCAGCGACTGGTTCGTCGTGATCGTTGCCGCCGTGGCCGCCTTCGGCGGCTACACCTGGTCGGCCTACATCGAAGCGGGCGACAGTTTCGGTCGCATCGCCGGCTTGCGTTGGGTGGGCGCGCTACTGGCGCTGGTTAGCGCGGGGTGGTGGGTGCGAAGTCTTGGCTCGCGATCACTGCGCACCCCGCCCGCCGAAGAATCTGCATGACGTGCTTGGCGCCGTCCACCGGCACCAGGTGGGCGATCGCCGCTTCGCCGTTGTAGGTCAACGTCGCCTGCCACACCGGGGCTCGTCCGTCGCCGGAAGGGCACGGCGAGGCCGCGCCCGTGGATTTCGCCGCGACCGCGTCTGGCGACTGGCCCAGGTCGGCCGCCGCCCGCTGTAGGACAGGCGAGACGTCGTTGAAGCCACCGATCTCGCCCGCGTCGTACGGCGGCATCGCCATCTTCGTCGTGCCCGCCGCGCCCGCGCCGGTGTCTGCACCTGCGGCCGCATCGTTCTCCGCGCCCAGGCCCGCGGTGGGAGTCGCGCCCTTGGCGCGGTCGTCGGGGCTAAATGCGCTGTTGGTGTCGCGGCTGGATGATCCGCCGCCGATTTGACTGATGGCCCAGCCCCCAACGGCGATTGCGACTACGAGCACGGCCGCAGCAGACAAGGAATTTATTCGCCGCGGCGCGGCTCCGGCGTTGCGGGGGGCGCTGCGCATGGGGACGGGACGACCCACGCTGGTGAGTGCGGCGGTCCGCAGCGGTTCGGCCGAGCGCAAAGCCGCCGCGAGGGCGGCCTCCCGCAAATGACCTGGCGGCGCGGGCACCGGCGCGGCGACCGAT
>JACCXE010000046.1 GCA_013697265.1 Actinomycetota bacterium
GCGTCGAAGCCGGCCGCTTTGATGATCTCTACAACCTCGCCGCGGTGGGACGGATCGCGGGTCTCGAGGGTGAGGCGCACTTCGGTCTTGTTGATGCCTACGCGAGAGCCGGCGCGGTGGTGGTCGACGGACAACACGTTGAGGCCCTCCGCGGCCACGACGCTGAGGAGGCGGGCGAGTTCGCCCGGGGTGTCGCGCACGATTACGCGCAACACGAGGTAGCGGCCGGCCGCGGACAGGCCATGGTCTACGACACGCACCAGCAACAGCGGGTCGATGTTGCCGCCGCTGATCACAACGCCTACCGGTCCATCGCCGCGCACCAGGCCCGACAGCACCGCCGCAAACGCGACGGCGCCCGCCGGTTCGACCACCTGCTTGGATCGTTCGAGCAGAACGACCAGCGCTTGACTGATTGCCTCCTCGTCCACGGTCACGACCTCGTCGACGTAGGCGTCGATGTGGGATTGCGTTAGCGCGGAGGGCGCCTTCAATCGGATGCCGTCGGCCATCGTGTTGAGTCGGTCCGCCGCCTCGACGCCGATAACTCGCACGTCGCGTCGGCTGTGCGCGAACGCGGTGGCGACACCGGAAATGAGCCCGCCGCCTCCGATCGGTACGACGACGGATTCGATCTCGGGCGCTTGCGCGTTCAGTTCGAGGCCGAGGCTGCCCTGCCCGGCGATGATCCGTTCGTCGTCGAAGGGCGGCACAAGCACGGTGTTGGTCTCGGTGGCCCACGACTTTGCGACCGCTAGGCACTCGTCGACCCCGCCGGGCACCAACACGACCGAGGCCCCGTAAGCGCGGGTCGCTTCGACCTTGGGCAACGGGGCGGCGGCGGGCATGTAGATCGTGGCGTGATGGCCGAGCAAGGAGGCGGCGAGGGCGACGCCCTGGGCGTGGTTGCCCGCCGATGCCGCGACCACGTCGACGCCGTCGTCGAGCTGGCTGATCAGGTTGTACGCACCCCGGATCTTGAACGAGCCCGTCCGTTGTAGGTGTTCGCACTTGAGTACGACGGGTCGGCCGGCGAGGGCGGAGAGGCCCCGGGGCCGTTCGACCGGCGTGGGACGGATGACGCCGGTCAGCCGGCCCTGCGCCGCCTCGATGTCCGCCCGGGTGATCATCGACTTGCCAAGTGAGCGCGTACGTCGCGAAGCAGATCCTTCTGCTGTGCGGCGGTTCCGACCGGGACGCGCTCGAATGTGTCGACCCATTTCACGTCTGCTTCGAGTCCCGCCGGCCCGTCATGGAAGTGCATAAATGGTTTGGACCCGATGTAAAACGTCGACTGCGTCTTTCCCTTGGCGCTCAGGCCCTCGGTCGAGCGCAATGCAACCAGCAACTCGCTCAACTCCATCGGCACATCGCGCAGACCCACGACTTGAGAGCGTACGCGTCCGATCGCGCGTCACCTTGAGGCGGTCCGTCGCCTCAGACGCGTTTCGCGCCACCAAAATGCCCTGATCTGGGCTGCAGCAGCCCTTGAATGGGGCACTTTGGCGGCGCGAAACGCTTGCTTGAGGGGCTGGTTGCGCAGGCCCCGGCGAAAGCCGCCGAAGATCAGTCCTCGCCCGAGAACCGCTCCCAGGCTGCTTGCTTCGACATGCCGAGGGCCTCGCCGATCTGGGTCCAGGTCTTGCCTTCGCTCTTGCAGAAGCGGGCGATCTCAACCAGCTTCTTTTCGACCTCGAAGGCGGCGCCTCCGAGACCGGCGAGCACGATTAGCGGATCAAGGTGCTCGAGCCACAGCGTGTTGTCCGTGGGCAGGATCATCCAGACCTTCCAAGTCCCACCGGGGTACTCGGTCTGGTCCGTGACGCCCTTGATATGGGCTGTCTCGTTCTCGCCGTCTCGTTCTATAACGAGGTCATCGAAGCCCTTGAGCGACTTGATCGAGTCGGGCAGGTCTTCGAGCGTCGTCAGTGGACTCTTCTTTTTTGCCACGTCAAGCATGTTAGGACCGAGGGATAATCTGTCAAGATATCTTGACGGAACACCCGTTTGCGGCTGTGTCCGAACCCCCGTATCCTTGTTCGGTCCCGCAGCGAGCTAGCGGCGGACGGTTTCTAAGGGAAGCAAGTGCCCACGTATTCACCAAAAGCATCTGAAATCACGCGCGTCTGGCATGTGGTCGACGCGCAGGACATGGTCCTCGGTCGCATGTGCACCGAGGTCGCGCGTCTACTGCGCGGCAAGCACAAGCCGATCTTCGCTCCGCACCTCGACACGGGCGATTTCGTGATCATCGTGAACGCCGACAAGGTCGTGCTCACAAACAACAAGGCTGAGGCCAAGTTCGTCTATCGCCACTCCGGTTACCCGGGCGGCTTGAAGACCACCACGTTCGCCGAACTGCTCGCCACCAAGCCGACGGAAGCCGTGCGAAAGTCGGTCCGGGGCATGCTGCCCAAAGGCGCGCTCGGCCGGGCCCAGATGTTGAAGCTCAAGGTCTACGCCGGCCCCACCCATCCCCACGCCGCGCAAATGCCGCAGCCCTTTGACGTGCCGGGT
>JACCXE010000051.1 GCA_013697265.1 Actinomycetota bacterium
TCATCACCTGCTTGCTGTACATGTAGTTGTCGCGCCACACGTTGTCTTCGGCTTCGATCCATTCGACCGCGGACTCGAAGTCGGGCGTGGCCAGCAATTGACCGATCGACTCGCTCTCGGTTTCCCATCCGAGGCCGGCGGCGCTTGAGATGAAGCACACCGCGCCGCCGCGTCCAAGGGTGCCTTCGTTGACGAGGCGCTCGGCGATGTGACGGTGGGCGATGAAGTTGATCTTCATGAGCCCAGGCGTTCCGTCGGCCACACCGGCCGCACTGAACACCGCGTGGATCGGGCCGCCGACCTGGTCGAGGGCGGCGTCGACGGCGGCCTTGTCGCGCAGGTCGACCTGGATCGACTCCTTTACGTCGAAGTCGACGGGCGCGTAGTCGAGCACGATGACTTCGCCGCCCAATTCGACCACGGTCTTGGCCGCGGCAGCACCCATGCCGGTGGCCCCGCCCACGACAAGCACGCGCTTGCCGTCGTACCGAAACGCATCGATGCCGCTCATGGCAATCTCCTTGTCAAAGCTCGAATCCCGCACGCTATTCCCAAAGTGACACCGCTGTTAGATGACCGGGTAGCCTGCGCCGCCGTGGAGTTGGACCTCACCGAAGACCAGGCCTTTTTCGCGCAGACCACGCGCAAATTCCTGGCCGCCGAATGCTCGATCACAGCCGTGCGGGCCCTCGAGTCTTCGGATGACGGGTTCGACCGCGACTACTGGCGCCGGGGCTGCGAGCTGGGCTGGACGTCGATGCTGGTGAGCGAAGCCGACGGCGGTGGATCCTTGAGCGACCACGGCATATTGGACCTCGTGCTCGTGGCCGAGGAGATGGGCGCCGCGGTGGCACCCGGGCCGCTCGTGCCAGTGAGTGTGGTCGCGTCGACGATTTCCGCACACGGCTCACCCGCGCAGAAACGAACGTGGCTGCCCGGCTTGCTTTCGGGTGAACTTATCGCCGCCTGGGTTAGTGGTGACGGCGCGATCGTCGAGGCGGGCGCGCAGGCCGACGTGTTCCTCGTAACCGTCGATGGTGAGCAGCGCATCGTTGCCGCGGCCGACGCGACGATCAGCCCGCTCGTCGGGCTCGATCTCGTGCGCCGGTTCGCGCGGGTCGAAATCTCGGCTGACGCGGGCGAGCCGATCGGTGGTGACGGCGAACGCGAGTTACAGATCGCCGTAGCCCTGCAGTCGGCCGAGACGTGCGGCGCCATGCAGCGCATCTTTGACGTCACGCTCGAATACATGGCCGACCGCTACTCGTTCGGCCGTCCGCTGTCGTCGTACCAAGCGCTCAAACACCGCGTGGCGGACAACAAGATGCACCTCGAAGCGAGCCACGCAATCGCCACGGCCGCGGCGCGGGCGATCGCCGAGGATGCGCCCGACGCGAACGAAGTAGTGAGCGCAGCCAAGAGCTACATCGGCGCAATCGCCACCGAGTTGATCCAAGACTGCGTGCAGCTACACGGCGGCATCGGCGTTACGTGGGAGCACGACCTGCACCTCTACCTGCGCCGCGCGACCGTGAATCGGGCCACGTACGGCACGCCCACCGAACACCGCGAGCGCATCGCGGCCACGATCGTGGGCGCGGCATGAGCGAACCGATCGAGGAGTTTCGCGGACGGGCTCGGGCGTGGCTGAATCAGAACATGCCGCCGCTGTCGCCCGCAGCGTGGGACCGCCGGGCCGAGGGCCGGCGTGCGGTCGAACGCGACTTGCAGCGTCGCGTCTGGGACGGCGGGTTCGCGGGGATCTGCTTTCCCGCGGAATACGGCGGGCTGGGCTTGGCCCCCGAATACCAGGACGTGTTCAGCGACGAGTCGGCGCCCTACGACATGCCTTTCACGTTCAACTTGCCGACGTTTTCGATCCTCGCCGCGACGCTGGTCGACTTCGGCACCCACGAACAGAAGCTGCGTCACCTCCCGGCGATCCTCAAGGGTGATGAGCTGTGGGTGCAGTTCCTCAGCGAGCCGAGCGGCGGCTCCGATCTCGCGGGCTGCCTCACGCGCGCTGATCGCGACGGCGACGTCTTCGTCCTCAACGGTTCAAAAATCTGGAGCAGCGGCGCGGCCGAAAGCGACTACGCCATGTGTCTGGCCCGTACGAACTGGGACGTGCCCAAGCACCGCGGCCTCACGATTTTCATCCTCAAGATCCATCAGCCCGGCGTAAAGGTCGAGCAGATCCGCCAAGTCGACGGGTCGATGGAGTTTTGCCAGGAGTTCTTCGACGACGTCGTCGTGCCCGTCACCGATGTGGTCGGTGAGATCGACGACGGGTGGACCGTTGCAACCCGGTTGCTCACGCACGAGCGGTCTGCGGTCGGCGGCCACTCGAAGTACATCAGTGGTCGTTCAATCGGGCACGATCCGTCCAACGACGACGACAATACGATCGTGCAGTTGGTGCGCGACCTCGGTTTGGAGCAGGACCGCCACGCTCGTCAACTCGTGGCCGAGGCGCAGGTGCGTCAGATGGTGAGCCGCGCGCTGATCGACCGCGTCAGCCGGGGCATCGCGGCAGGCGCGGCGTCGCCGGCAAGCGGCGCAATCCTCAAGCTGTTCCTCGCCACAGGCGTGATGCGCCGGACCGAGATCGGATTGGACATCGCGGGCGAGGTCGCCGCGGCGTGGCCCGTCCAAGAGCCTCATACCCCGGGCCAGATCATGAGCGAGATGTCGTTGTGGCGACAGGGCATTTCGCTGGGCGGTGGCAGCAACGAAATCCAGCGCAACATCATCAGCGAGCGCGTGCTCGGCATGCCTCGCGAATACGCGGCGGACCGCGAGATTCCCTACCGCGACGTCAAACGCACCGGCGGCTGAACCCCTTTCCTTTCCTTTCCTTTTCTTTGCTTTCTTGTAACCGTTAGCGGCAAAGACCGCCGTTAACGGTTACAAGAAAGCGAAGGACATCAATTGTGACTACCGGTTCCGGGTTGTCTGTCGGTACGCAGTGAGCGCTTAAAGCTCGACGGTTACGAGCACGTCGAGGTCGCGCTCGAGGTGCGCCACTTCGTTGTCGTCGAGGAAGCCTTTGCCTTGCACGTTGACAAGGTCGACGTGGTCCATGAGCGGCGCGGGGCCCCAGTGCCACGTTGCGAGCAACAGGTTGATGCCGGCGCTGCCGTCGCAGATGAACGCCCGCAGATGTTGCAGGTGGTCGGACGTCGAGAAGTCGAACTCGGCCGGCGCGACCACGACGAGCGACGGCTTGCCGGCCAGCGCCACCAATGCCTGCGTGGCTTTGTGGTGCCGGTTGAGGTGGTCGACCACCAGCGGGTAGCGGTCGTAGGACAACACGTTGAGCATGAACTCTTCGCCGTCGCCCAACTCCATCACCATGTCGCCGGTGTTGATCACTTGACCGAACGGCGCGAACGCCGCGTCCGTCAGCGGTTCGGCTTTGACGACGAAGCCTTCAGGCATGGTCGAGGCCGGACGGGTCGAGGTTGAGCAACTCCACGGTGGTCGCGCCCTCGCGCAATGCGACGAAGATCTCTTGCTCGGCTTTGACGCGATCACGCGCCCGGCGAAGCACATCGTCGAGGCCCGCCGATGGGATCACGACCACCCCGTCGACGTCGCCGACAATCCAGTCGCCGGGAGACACGTCTACTTCGCCCACCCGCACCGTCTTACCCACCGTGCCGCCTGTGATCTTGGCCGCGCCAGCTAACGCGATAAGCGCGCTGAACACCGGGAAGCCGTGCGACTGCAACGCACCGACATCGCGGCAACCGCCGTCGATCACGAGGCCGGCCATCGAGCGCGCCTCGGCACTCGTGGTGAGCACCTCGCCCCAGTAGCCGAATTCGGGCGGGTTGGACGCGTCGACTACGAGCACAGCACCGGGCGTTTCACAACGCGCGACCGCCACGTGAATCGCCAGGTTGTCGGCGTGTCCACACTTCGCGGTTACGGCGGGGCCCGCGACCGATGCGCCCAGCCACGCCGGCTTGACGCGGTGGTGCATGCGCCGGGCGCCGCTCTCGCCGAGGGTCGCGGAGCCGATAGCGCGCAGCTCTTCGGCGGGTGAGGCGTTCAATGTGCCGTGTAGTTGACTTCGCCGGCTTCGGGCGTGGCCACCGCGAAGCAGAAGCAGTGGATCGGCGCATGGTCGCTGACCGGCTTGAGCGAGTGCATCGCCATCGGCGGGATGTGCACGAGGTCGCCTTGCCCGATCTCGCGTTCCTCGCCTTCGATCTCCATGATCCCGCGGCCCGACGTGACGTAATAGAACTCGTGCGTCGGATGGTTGTGCGGGTCTACGTAACCGCCGCCCGACACTTCGAACTCACTGACGAGTTCGAGGTGCCCGCCTTTGGTGATGTCGAACATCTCGCGGGGCGACACCAACCACCACACCGGGACGGTGCCGTTGTGCTCGATGACAGGCGCAACATCTTCAATCGATCGGACGTCCATGCCCAAAACTACCTTTCGGTTACGGCGGCGGTTAGTTCGATTTCGACCGCGCCGCCGCGTGGCAATGCGGTCACGCCGATCGCGGAGCGGGTGTGGCGACCGGCGTCGCCGAAAATGTCGACCAGTACGCGTGACGCACCGTCGATCACTGTCGGCTGTTGGTCAAAGCCTGGCGCCGACGCGACGTAGCCCGTGACCGACAGGATGCGCTCGACGCGATCAAGCGTTCCCAGCGAGGCCTGCAGAACGGATAGCGCGTTCAACGCGCACACCGCCGCCGCTTCGCG
>JACCXE010000099.1 GCA_013697265.1 Actinomycetota bacterium
CGCTTGGCCTGAGCGCCACCGCGTGCTCGCGCGGCGCGCACCAGGCCGCGCCGCCCCCGCACCTTCCTGCCGCGACCGTCCCGCCGACCCTGTCGGTCCTCGGCACGAACGTCGTGTTGAAGCCCAACACGTCCAAGAAAACGGCGCGCGCTTTTCGCTCGGTGGGCGCGGCGTCGCTCGTGCGCGAACAGGGCGTGTGGGAGCTGCGCAAGGCTGACAGGCTGGTCGGCACCCTCCAACTTGTCACCCTCGACTCGAAACGTTCCGACACGCGCAATGACCGTGACCGCACGTCGATCCGCGCCCAGATCCTGTCGGGCGACGCCGCCCAACTCGACCTCGACGGTCTGCCCGTCTGGTCGGCCAAGGACGGCGACCGCGTGCTGTACGTGTGGTACGGCCGCCAGGTGCTCGCCGTGTTGCAGGTGAAGTCCGACGACCTCGACGCGGATGAAACCGTGACCCAACTCGTGACCACTATCACCGACTCCGCCGCGTGGCCTCGCATGCCACTCGACGTTTTCGAGGAGAAGATATGACCATCGCTGCGCCAACGCCGTCGCGCCGAGTTGAACGCCGGGCCAACGCCTTGCGGCGCGTCGGCCCCGTCACCTATCTGGTCGCGTCGCTGGTCGTCGCCGTGCTGTTCCTGCCCTCGGCGCTGCGCCCACCGCCTGAACAGACCAACGACTCGTCCGCGCTCAACCCCAACGCCCGGGCCGACCAGCAGGGCGAGATCCTGCAGTCCGTGCGCCAGGCCTCCGGTGGCGGCGCCGGCGCCGCGCAGGGCGGCGAAGGTGTCGCGCCCGTCGAAACCACGACGACAACGACGCCGCCCGCCGCCGGTCCCGATGCCAAGGGCCGTTGTTTTGGAAACCCGCGGCGCCAGACCCAGTCGGTGTACTCGGCGCCGTGTGCGGCCGCGTTCTCCGGCAACAACGGCGGCGCCACCGGGCACAATGTATTCCCGAACGAGGTCCGCCTGGGCTTGTGGCACTCGGTCGGCGCGCCGTCGGCAGGCCGCGTTGCCGACGCGCCCCCGGCCGGTGGTAGCGAGACCGCCGTCAACCGCACCTTCCGAGTGCTGATGGCCCACTTCAACCAGCGCTACCAGACCTACGGACGCCACGTCGCGCTGTACGGCCTGTCCGGCAAGGACACGATTCAGGACCAGCAAGCCGAGGCGGTCAAGGCCGACACCGACGGAATCTTCGGCGCGTACTACTTGTGGCAGGGCTTCTGCGAGGAGTTCGTGCGCCGCGGCAACGTGATGATGTGTAACCCGTTGGGCCACGAGGTCTACACCAACCCGAAGAACCGCCCCGGCATGTTCTCATTCATGATGGACCGCACCCAGGCCATGGGCTACGGCGCCGAGTGGGTGTGCAAGCGCCTGCTCGGCCGCAACGCCAAGTACGCCGGCGCCGCGCTCAAGGGAGACCCGCGCCAGATCGGCATCATCGCCGAGCGACATGCGAAGGGTGGCATCGCCCCATCCGTGTTCACCAACCTCCTCAAGCAGGAATGCGGCGGCACGCTCGTCGACGCGGTCGAACTCGACGCCGAGCAGGCGCCCGACCAGGCGGCCAAGGCGATCGCCAAGTTCAGCAGCGAGGGGATCACGACGATCATCATGGAGACGGTCCTCTACAACACGCTCTATCTGATGAACCAAGCCGAAGCTCTCAACTACCAGCCCGAGTGGGTGCAATTCAGCGCCAACGGCCTCGACTTCAACGTCATCGGCCGCACCTTCCCTCCCAACCAGGCGATCCACACGTTCGGACTGTCGGCCTGGGAGATTCCGCGCTTGTATCCCGAGAGCGAGTGCTACCAGGCCTACCGCTCGATCGACCCGGCCAACGAACCCGACGGCGGCGCCTGCGGCAACTTCTGGCACCCGTTGGTCATGTTGATGAACGGCATCCAAGAGGCCGGCCCCAAGCTAAATCAGGCCAGCTTCGACGCCGCACTGTCCCGGCTCGGTCGCAGGTACCCGCCCGAGCCGTGGGCCATCGGCGGCGGCTACGGCCCCGACGACTACACCTACATGGACAACATCTCGGAACTGTGGTGGGACCCGAACGCGGCGCCGCCCGAAGGCAAGGGCGCCTATCGCTGGACCCGCGGCGGCGCCCGCTACAAGCGGGGCGAGTTCGACGGCGACGACTCGCAGCTGTTTACCAAGGGTGTGGTCAACCCCGGGGGTCCCGAGAGCTAGAGCCGTTTACGATCGCCGCGCATGCCCATCGGCGCGGTTAACGGAATCGCGCTGTACTACGAAGTCACGGGCGACGATAGCGGCGCGCCGCTCCTGCTTATCGCCGGGACTGGCGCGCAGCTGATCGACTGGGACGACGGGTTTTGCGCCGCCCTTGCCGACGAGGGCTTCCCGGTGATTCGCTTCGACAGCCGCGACACCGGCCTGTCCACCAAATTCGATGGGGCGCCTAACAGCGACGCGGCGGCGCCGGCCGCGATGTTGGGCGGCGAGGCGATCGAACCGCGTATACGCCGAGTGACATGGCCGCCGACGCGGTTGCGCTGCTCGACCACCTAGGCGTCGAGGCCGCCCATGTGCTCGGCGGGTCGATGGGCGGAATGATCGCGCAACTCGTCGCCATCGAGCATCCGAATCGGGTGCTGACGCTGACGTCGATGATGGCGTCGACCGGCGACCCCGCGGTCGGAACGGTCGACGCCGAAGTGTTGGCGGCCATCGACCTGGCCCCGCCGACAACGCGTGCCGAAGCGATCGACCAGGCCGTGGCCGGGGCCAAGCTGGTCGGCAGCCCCGCGCACTTCGACGAGGACAGGGTTCGCCGGCGGGCCGCGGCCGCCTACGACCGCTCGTACCATCCGGAGGGGTCGATGCGCCACGTCTTCGCGGGCATGTTCTCCCGCGAGCGAGCCCGCAACTGGCGGCGCACCCTGCTCATACTCGAGGGGTTGGGCCACGATCTGCCGCCGTACTACTGGCCCCGGATCGCCGTGGCAATTACGCCTCTGGCCCGCGGCGCCCGCGCGTGAATCGATCCCACAGGCCATCAGCTGGCCAGCTTGTAGCTTGTATTGACATGTTGACAACTTGCCGGGGCCGAGCCAGAATGGCGACGTGGGGGACTTCACCATGCGGGCTCCGACGCGGTCGATCGAGACCGACGTCGTGGTACTCGGAGGCGGCTGCTCAGGCGTGATGGCCGCGGTCGCTGCGGCCCGACGCGGCGCGGCGGTGACTCTCGTCGAACGCGAGGGCACGCTCGGCGGCACCAGCACCGGCGTGCTCGACACGTTTTACGGGTTCTGGGCGCCGGGTGAACGCGGCCGGCGCGTCGTCGGCGGTCTGCCCTCCGAGGTTGTCGACCGCCTCGTAGCCGCGGGGAGCGCTTTCGTACGCCCCAACACTTACGGCGCCGGCAACGGCGTCACCTACAACCCTGAAGTATTGCGCTGGCTCTACGACGAGTTGTGCGCCACCGCCGGCGTGCGCGTGCTGCTGCATACGTCGCTCACCGACGTCGCCGTTGACAACAACCGCCCGACGCGACTGGTGCTGACATCCGGCTCCGAACTGATCGACCTGCGCTGCGCCGTCGCGGTGGACTGCTCGGGTGACGCCGTGCTCGCGCACCTCGCCGGGGCGGCGTCGGAGGGATACGACGATGTGCCCAACGCGCAGGCGTTGACCACCACGTTCTCGATGGCGCCCGTCGACCAGAAAGCCTTCGCCGCGTTCGGCCGCGCCGCGATGCTCGAGCGGCTTGCCCAAGCCGTCGACGGTGGCCGGTATCAACTGCCGCGTCGCGAGGGTTCGCTGCACCCGACCACCGCGGCCGGCGTCGAGTTCGTGCACATGACCCGCGTTGTGGCCCGCGACCCGCGCGACCCCGAGGCGTTGTCGCTCGCCGAGCGCGAAGGCCGGGCCCAGGCCATCGAGTACGCCCGGTTCCTCAACGACTGCGTGCCCGGGTTCGAGCTCGCGCACATCACGTGGATGTCACGCCGCATCGGCATCCGCGAGAGTCGCCGCGTGCGCGGGCGCTACTGGCTTGAGCGCGCCGATGTCGTGGGCGGGGCCCGGTTCGGCGACGCGATCGCGAGCGGCGCCGCGCCCATCGAGGAGCACGCCAACGGCGCCGACACGCGCTGGGAGTTCCTCGGCCACGCCTACGACATTCCCTACCGCAGCCTTCAGGCGGCGGAACTCGACAACCTGCTCGTGGCCGGCCGCTGTTTCTCCGCCAGCCACGACGCGCACGCGTCGGCGCGCAACATGGCCCAGTGCATGGCCATGGGTCAGGCCGCGGGCACCGCCGCCGCGCTGGCCGTCGACGGCGGCGTCACTACCGGCGCGCTCGATGTCGCGCAATTGCAAACGGCGCTGCGCGAAGACCACGCCATCTTCGGCGCCGACCTAGAGGTGGCGGCGTGACCGGAGCCATGCCGGTCGTCCGCACGGTGCTGGGCGACGTCGACCCGTCCGCGCTCGGCTTCTGCTCGGCCCACGATCACGTGCTCATCGGCGACGGCTTGGGCGCCCGCGCCAATCCCGATCTGTTGATCGACGACCTCGACGCCGC
>JACCXE010000103.1 GCA_013697265.1 Actinomycetota bacterium
GGCGTGGGTCGCCCGTCCACCTACGCGTCGATCATCGGCACGATCCTTGACCCCGGGCGCGGCTTCGCGTTCAAGAAGGGCCAGGCGCTCGTGCCCACGTGGGCCGCGTTCGCGGTGGTGCAACTGCTCGAAGCACACTTCGGCCAGTACGTCGACTACGACTTCACGAAGGACATGGAAGACGATCTGGACAAGATCGCCTCGGGCGAACAAGAGCGCGTGCCCTGGCTTACCGGGTTCTACTTCGGCGGTGTTGAGACGGCCGGCTCGGGAGGCAACGCCCAACCTGGCTTGAAGCCCATGGTCGACACCGCGATGGACCAGATCGACGCCGCGGCGGTGAACTCGATCGTGCTCGGTGCCAACAGCGACGGCGAACCCGTCGTGGTGCGCGTCGGCAAATACGGCCCATACCTGCAAGTGGGCGACGTGAACGGTCCGTCGCTCGCGCCGGAGATCCCGCCCGACGAACTCACCGTGGAACGCGCCCTTGAGCTGTTCAACGCGCCGTCGACTGACCGCGAGATGGGCGCTGATCCCGCCACCGGCCTCGTGGTGTTCGCCAAGAACGGCAAGTTCGGGCCCTACGTGCAGTTGGGTGAAATCGAAACCGACGACAAAGGCAAGGTCAAGACCAAGCCGAAGACGGCGTCGCTTTTTTCGCACATGACCATTGAAGAGCTCACCATGGACGACGCGCTCAGGTTGCTCTCCTTGCCCCGCGCCGTCGGCGTCGATCCGGGCGACGGCGAAACGATCAGCGCCCAGAACGGCCGCTACGGGCCCTACCTCACCAAGGGCGTCGACAGCCGCAGCCTGCCCGACGAAGACTCGATCTTCGGCATCACGCTCGACGAGGCGATCGCGATCTATTCCCAGCCCAAACAGTGGGGCCGAAAGGGCGTGGCCAAGCCGCCGCTCAAGGCCTTTGGCGCCGATCCGATCAGCGGCAAGCCGATGGTGGTGAAAGACGGCCGCTTCGGCGCCTACGTCACCGACGGCGAAACAAACGCCACGATCCCCGCCGGTGTGGCGATCGAGACGCTGAGCGAGGAGCGGGCCATCGAGTTGTTGGCCGAGAAGCGGGCAAAGGGCCCGGCGCCGGCGAAATCCACCGGCCGGAAGGCACCGGCCAGAAAAGCGCCGGCCAAGAAGAAGGCTGGCGCGAAGAAAGCTGGGGCCAAGAAGACCGCAGCGAAGAAGTCAGCGTCCTAGTCTCTGGACGTGGCTGAGCCGCACACGCAGGGCCAGGGCTCGGCCCACAAAGGCGTCTTCTCGTATCCGGAGTTCCGGCGGCTGTGGTTCGCCTCCCTGGTGTCGAGCTTCGGGGACTGGATCGGCTTCGTGGCGGTAATCGCGCTCGCCACCCGCGTTTCGAAAGGCTCGGGCGAAACCGCCGTCGCCCTCGTGCTGTCGGCCCGGCTGCTGCCCGGCTTCTTCCTCGGCCCCATCGCCGGGGTGCTGCTCGACCGACTCGACCGGCGCCGCGTGATGCTCGCCTGCGACGCGGGACGCGCCATCGTGTTCGCGTCGCTGTTCCTCGAGGCGTTGTCGATTGCGTGGTCGTCGGCCAAGGAAGCAACGGTGCCCAACCTCGTGCCCTATGACCAACTGGCCAGTGCGAACTCGCTGTCGATCGCCGCGGCCTACGGCACGTTCCCGCTGGGCACGCTCGCGTTTTCGCTGCTGGCCAAGGTCGCCGAGGGCGTGGGCAGCATCGATTTGTTGTCGAACTTCCGCACCGACCAAGAGTCGCTGGCGTTGTGGGCCGACGGGCTCACGTTCATACTCTCGGCCTTTCTGGTCGCGTCGGTCGCATTCCCACGCACGCATCCCGATCCGCGGCCCGAAGCCGAGAAACCCAACGCGTTCCGCGACCTGCGCGAGGGTCTGAAGTTCATCGGCTCGAGCCCGCGCGTGCGCGCCGTGATGCTGGGCATTGGCGCCGGACTGTTCGGTGGCGGCATGCTCGTGCCTCTCGGCGCGACCTTCGCGCGCGAAGACCTTGGGGGCGGCTCGGCCGGTTTCGGCGCGCTCATCTCGGGCCTTGGTTTCGGCGTGGCCGTGAGCGTGTTGGGTCTGTCGTTCTTGCAAAAGCGTCTTCGACCCGAACCGGGTTTTATCTGGGCGGTGTTCGCGGCCGCGGCCTGTATCTCACTCGGTGCGACGTCGTCGTCGCTGACCCCCGCCGTGATCTGGGTTGCGGGCCTCGGGCTCTGCGCCGGAGCCGTGTACGTGCTCGGCTTCACGATCTTGCAGCAGAACGTCGACGACGCGCTGCGGGGCCGCACCTTCGCCACCCTTTACACACTGATCCGCGTGTGTTTGCTGCTCGCCTTTACGCTCGCGCCGTTGCTCAGCCGTCTGCTCGGATCGCTCGCCTTGACCGTGGGATTGAATGTGTCCGGCGTCCGGTGCGCGTTGTGGATGGTCGGCCTGATCATCGCGGGCGCCGGGCTGCTGTCGCTGCTTTCGCTGCGTGACGAGACCGTCGCGTCGACGCCTGCCGCCACGTGACCGGCCGCCTGATCGCGTTCGAAGGCGGTGAAGGCTCGGGCAAGTCGACCCAGGCCGCCCGCCTGGCCGACCGCCTCGGCGCCCCCGAGCTGGTCCTGCTCAAGAGCGCCCCGCTGCCGACGGGGGCGAACCGGGCCGAGGCCGCTCGACTCGGCCTCGTCGATCCGGCGTTCCCCGCCGCCTCCCGCAACCTGCCGTTCGTCGCCTACCTCAACCTCCGCGACCCCTCGGCGACCGCCCGGCCCTTGTGACCAGCCTGCCGGCGGACTTATCCTTGGCCGGGGGTCGTCGGGGTCGGGCTCCGCCTGCCATCCGTCGGCGAAGGCGTCCGGATCGTCCTGCCCGAGATCAGGTC
>JACCXE010000110.1 GCA_013697265.1 Actinomycetota bacterium
CGCCGCGTCTACGCGTCGATCGCGGTGATCTCGGTCTACAACTTCTGCGCCCTTGCGGGGCCCCTCCTCGTGAAGATGGCGATCGACGACGGCATCCCCCGCATGCTGGACGGGCGCGGGTCAACGCGGCTGCTGATCATCGTGGCCGTCTTCTTGTCGAGTGGCGCGATCGCGGGCGCGGCCGACTACCAGTTCACGAAGATGACCGGGTCGATCGGCCAGAAGATCCTTTTGGAGCTGCGCAAGCGCTTGTTCGATCACTTCCAGCGGCTCAGCCTGAGCTTCCACGAGCGCTACACGTCGGGCCGCGTCATAAGCCGGCTCACCTCCGACGTCGACGCGCTGGCCGAGTTACTGGCCTATGGACTGACCACGTTGTCGTGGTCGGTGTTGTTCCTCATCGGCATCACCGTGTTGATGTTCCTGCTCGACGTGAAGCTGGCCCTCGTGGCCATGGTGTCGCTGCCCGTCATCATCGCGTTGACCATCTGGTTCCGGGCCCGCTCGTCGCTGGCGTTCCGCGCCACGCGGGAAGGCGTAACCGGCGTGATCGTGCAGTTCGTCGAAACGGTCGGAGGCATGCGGGCCGTGGCCGCGTTCCGGCGCGAGCCGCGCAACGACGAGATCTTTGCCGACCTCGACGACAAATACCGGCGCGCCAACGTGTGGTCGATGCGCCTCGGCGCGGTCTACGGGCCCGGCACCCGGCTCATCGGCAACGGCGCCGCGGCCGGTATATTGCTCGTCGGTTCCTACCGTGTGCTCGGCGGCGAGATCACTGTCGGTGTGCTCGCCGCGTTCCTGCTCTACATGAAGCAGTTCTTCGAACCGGTGCAGGAACTCAGCCAGTTCTATTCGGTGTTCCAGTCCGCGGCCGCCGCGCTCGAGAAGCTTGCGGGCGTGCTCGAAGAGGCGCCGGCGGTGCTTGAACCCGACAACCCGGCGGCGCTGCGTCCGACCGGTCAAGTGACCTTCGACCACGTCGGCTTCGAGTACCGCCCCGGCCGCCCGGTGTTGCACGACGTCAATCTCGAGATCCCCGCCGGGTCCACCATCGCGCTCGTCGGCCGTACCGGGGCGGGCAAGTCCACGATCGCCCGTCTGCTGTCGCGCTTTTACGACCCGACCGACGGTCGGGTGCTGCTCGACGGTGTCGACCTACACCTGCTGAGCGACGACGACCTGCGTTCCGCGATCGTTGCCGTCACCCAAGAGAGCTTCCTGTTCGACGGCACCGTCGCCTGGAACATCGGCCTCGGTCGACCCGGCGCGTCACGGCGCGAGATCGAAGACGCGGCGCGCGCAATCGGAGCCCACGAGTTCATCTGTGCCCTGCCCGCGGGCTACGACACCGACGTGGCCAAGCGCGGCGGCCGTCTGTCGTCCGGGCAGCGTCAGCTGGTGTCGTTCGCGCGCGCGTTTCTGGCCGACCCGCGGGTGCTGATCCTCGACGAGGCCACCAGCTCACTCGACCTGCCGACTGAGAGCCTCGTGCAAGAGGCGCTGGGCACGCTGCTGGCCGACCGCACCGCGTAATCATCGCCCACCGCCTGTCCACCGTCGAGATCGCCGACCGGGTGCTGGTGGTCGACGAGGGCCGGATCGTGGCCGACGGCGCTCCGGCCGACGTGCTGCCGACACTGCGTATCGCTTAGCGCGGAGTCAGCCGCCCAGGAAGCGGTACCGGGTGCCGGTGCCTCGCATGACGCGTCCGAACTCGAGGCCCTGGAAGTGGGCGGCACCGACGAGGGCGTCGGTGCCTTCGAGTTCGCGCCACAGCAGTTCGCGGGTGCGGGCCGCCAGCTTCGGGTCGACGTCGCTCATCGCGTAGAAATCGGGCTCTTCGAGTTGCAGTGGGCACTCGACCGCGTCGCCCAACAGGAACGCGCGTTCCTCGCCCGACGACACCACGAGGCAGTAATGCCCGAGCGTGTGGCCGGGCGTGGCGCGGGCGGTGAGGCCCGGGGCCAGCGTGACCATGTCGCCCTCGATCGGTTGCAGGCGGTCGGCGTCGGCTAGCGCCTCCATCACGTTGCGGGTGTGGTCGTCGGGCCCCGCTGAGTCGACGAACTCGCCCCAATCGGCGTGGCCGTAGCGCACCGTCGCGTTGGCGAAGAACGGCACGCCGTCCACCGCCAGCCAGCCGACGTGATCGGTGTGCAGGTGTGAGGCGACGACGACGTCGATGTCGCCCGGCGCCACGCCGTGCTTGGCCAATTCGGCCGGTAACGCGCCGCCCTCGCCCCAGCTCAGGCGGCGCGGCCCCATTCCGGCGTCGAGCAGGACGGTGGTGTCGCCCGTGCGCAGCAGGTAGCACCCGATCGGGATGTGCACCCGCCCGTCGTCGGACAGCAGCTCGGGGTGCGAGGCGAAGTCGAGGCCTATGTAGAACTGCTGGGGCAGCTTGGCTACGCCGTCGGACAGCGCTATGAGTTCGATGTCGCCGATGCGCATCGCCGCCGCCTACAGGGGAGTGGTCAACTCCGCCGCGGTGCTGGACAGGGCCACGCCGCGTTTGGCTTGGCGCACCAAGTGCTGATCGAGCCCGTTGGTCAGGTACACGAAGGACAGGCCACTGACCGGGTCGGCCCAGGCGATCTGTCCGCCGGCGCCGTTGTGTCCGAACGTCGCGGGGGACTGCGTCTTGCCGAAGCCGCGCAGCGATGCCTGGCCGTCGTCGCCGGCAACGATGAGGCCCGCGGTGCGGTTGGCCGGCGTGTTGAACAGCGGATCACCGAAGTGGTTGCGGACATTGGTTTTGACGTCCTCGAGCCACGCCTCGTCCCAGATACCGGCCGAGTTGTGCAAAAGCGCTTGATAAAACGCGGCGTACGTTGCCGCGGTGGCCACGCCGCCACCACCCGGCACGCCGAGCTCGCGCTGTGACGCCTCGTTGAACGAGATCAGTGCTTCGGGCGTCACCTCGCCCACCGGGATCTCGCGCACACCGAGGATTGCTTCGAGTTCGTCGGGCGTCATCGGGTCGCCGACGTTCTGCAATTCCGCGATGTTGTCCTGGTGGTCCGGCACCAGTCCGAGGATGCGGGGCAGCCCCAGCGGCTTGGTAACGCGCTGCTCGATCACGTCGAGATAGTTCTGCCCGGTTGCGACTTCGAGCAGCTCGGCGAGCACCCAGTGCGCGCTGGTCGGGTGGTACTCGTAGCGCGTGCCCGGCTCCCAGTTCGTCTTCCACGCCGCGAAGCGACTGCGGCGACCCTCACTCGTGGCCATCTCTGCGCCCCACCCGTTGCGAGGGAAGCCAGACGTGTGCAGCATGACCTGCTCGACGGTGATGTCGTCTTTTCCGTTCGAGGCGAACTCGGGGATCATGTCGGCCACCTTCGACTCGAGCTTGATCGAGCCCTCCCCGAGACACGTCCACACCGTCGAGGCGACGAGCGCCTTCGTGGCGGAGAACAGCGTGAAACGGGTGTCGTCGTTCGCGTCGCCGACGGTGCCCTTGGCCATCACCTCGCCGTTCAGACCGACCGCGTACTGCGCGGCGGGCAACAGCCCGGCGTCGACCTCGCGGGCGATGCGTTCTTCGAGCTTGGCCAGTCGTTCGGGGACGATTGCAGTCATGGGGGCCTCCTAGCCGGTCACTTCGTACAACAGCTTGCCGTTCTCGCTGCGGCGCTCGGCCCGGCCGTCTTGGCGCAGGTATTCGAGGTGGGCGTAACACTCGCCGTCGGCCATCGGTCCGAGCTTTTCGGGATGGAACAGGAACGTGGAGAACTCGCGCACCGTCAGCGCCTTGCCGGCCTCGGCCGAACCCTTGCGCAGACGATCGAAGCGTTCGTGGTGGTGCTCGATGATCTCCATGGCCCGCGCCGCGGGCTCGTCGATCACTACGCCGTGCGCGGGCAACGCCTGCTTGACGTCGGCAAGCGCGGCGGTGCGCTCAAGCGAGGCGAAGTAGTCGAGCAGCGCGTTGGTGCCACTAGAGATGCCCGAGATGTAGGGCGTGATGTGAGGCAGCACGTGGTCGCCGGTGAACACGAAACCACCCTCAGGGTCGTGAATGCACAGATGGTCGAGTGTGTGGCCGGGCGTGTGCACCGCGAACATGTCGCGTCCGGCCAGACGGAGCACGTCGCCGTTGCGTACCCGACGGGCCGGCTCGGGCAGTCGGTAGTTGCCAAAGAATCGTGACCGCATCAGACGGAACATCAGCTTTTTACCGGCAGGCGGTCCGATGCGGTCTTCGCC
>JACCXE010000115.1 GCA_013697265.1 Actinomycetota bacterium
TCCGGGCCGAGCGTTCGAAGGACCAGTGGGTGAATCGGGCCAGAACGGCGAAGGCAACGGCCAGAAGCAGAGCCACCACGACGGCGACTCGGAGGGTCTCGCCGAACATGTAATCCAGCGGACCGAGCAGCGTGCTTATGAGGCCACCACCGACCATCTGACCAATTGTAAGGCCGACCGAAAATGCCCCGGTGAATAAACCAAGGGTTTCGCATGTTTATCGCCCGCCTCGCTAGGCTCGCCGAGCGATGTCGGACTACTTGGGCAGCTTTCTTACGGTCGCCATTTTGGGTGGGGCAGCGGTCGCTTTGGTGGCCGGAATGCTGGGTCTGTCCAGCCTGATTCGCCCCAAGCGGCCGCAACCGCAGAAATACCTCACCTACGAATCCGGCGTAGATCCCGTCGGCGACGGTTGGAGCCAGAGCCAGGTCCGCTACTACATCTTCGCCTTGCTCTTCGTGATGTTCGACGTAGAGGCGGTGTTCATTTTCCCGTGGGCGGTTCGTCTCGAAGCCCTCGGCGTCTTCGGCCTCGTCGAGATGCTGATCTTCATCGCGATCCTCACCCTCGGCCTTGTGTACGCGTGGCGGAAGGGTGTGCTGCGGTGGGTCTAGTTGAGTCGGGTCGCTCGCCCAAGGCGCTCACGTGGCTGCTGAACTACGGCCGCAAGCGTTCGTTGTGGGTCTACCAGTGGGGTCTCGCGTGCTGTGCCATCGAGATGGGCGCCGCGTTCGGCTCACCGCGTTACGACGTGATGCGCCTCGGCGTCATCCCGTTCCCGGCCTCGGCCCGCCAGGCCGACCTCGTGGTCATCTCCGGCACCGTTACCGACAAGATGGCGCCGCCGATCAAGCGCCTCTACGAACAGATGCCCGACCCGAAGTACGTGATCTCGATGGGCAGTTGCGCCAACTGCGGTGGTCCCTATTGGGACAGCTACTCGGTGACCAAAGGCGTCGATCAAATCATCCCCGTTGACGTGTACGTGCCCGGGTGCCCGCCCCGGCCCGAGGCGTTGCTCGAGGGCATCGTGTTGCTGCAAGAACGCATCCAGAACGAAGACCCGGCCGTGCGCTGGAAAGGTGATCCGATCATCGTCGGCGGCGGGGCGATCTCGTGAGCGATACGCCACCCGACGTGCCTGAAGAAGCCGCGCCGGCGGAAGTCGCGCCCGAGGCCACGGTCGAAGAAGCGCCGGCCGTCGAGAGCGATCCGGTACGCGAGGCCATTCTCGCTCAGCTAACCGCCGCGTTCGGCGACGCGATCGTTGGTAGCCACATGGCCAAGGGCGACCTGTGGGTGCGGGTGGCCAACGAGAGTTGGCACGACGTCATCGCCTTCTGCAAGGCGACACTCGGGTTCCGCTTCTTCAGCTTCCTCTCCGGCCTCGACTGGTTAAACAACACGAACCTGAGCGGCGAAAAGGTGTGGGACGCGGACGCCGAGCCCGGCACACCCGTCCCCATGACCTCGGGTTACGGGGGCGGCGACACCCGTTTCCAGGTGATGTGCCGGCTGAACGACACCGACACGAACCTGGGTATCACGCTGAAGGTCGACTTGGCCGACGACGAGCCGCGGGTGGCCACCATCACCGATGTCTTCGCCGGCGCCGACTGGCATGAGCGCGAGACCTGGGAGATGTACGGCTTCGACTTCGTGGGCCACGCCGGCCTGCGGCACCTCTACTTGCCCGGCGCGTTTGAGGGCTACCCGCTGCGCAAGGACTTTCCGCTGCTCGCCCGCGAGATCAAGCCGTGGCCCGGCCTCGTGGACAAAGAACCGATGCCCGGCGAAGACGCCGAAGAAGAAGAGGAGGTGCCAGCCGAATGACGGTTACCGAGAGCGTCTCTGATTGGCAGAAAACTGCGTACATCGCAGGGCAGGCGGCTGACGCGCGCGTCAACGTTGAACTCGAGACCGAGGGCATGACGCTCAACATCGGTCCGCAACACCCCGCTACCCACGGCACGCTGCGCATCGTGGTTCGCCTCGACGGCGAGCAGGTGCTGTGGGCCGACCCCGTGCCCGGCTACATGCACCGCGGCTACGAGAAGTTGTGCGAGGTGCGCAAGTACCCGCAGATCACCACGCTCGTGAATCGCATCGACTGGCTGAGCAGCTTCGCCAACGAGGTGCCGTTCATCCTCGCGGCCGAGCAGCTCATGGGCATCGAAGCGCCGCCCCGTGCGCAGTACATCCG
>JACCXE010000128.1 GCA_013697265.1 Actinomycetota bacterium
CGCGAAACCGCCAACCTCGCGCGCCAAGTCCACGAGTTCTTCGCCGTACGTGAGTTCGCCCTCGATCGCGTCCGCGTCGGTCGCTGGATCGCCGCCAAGCGCGAGCACGTTGTCGAGGCCCGCGGCCTTGAAGTCGTCGAGGATTTCGACCAACTCGTCACGCGTGTGCGCCACGCAGATCAGGTGCGCCATCGGATTGAGCGACGTCTCGCGTTCGAGGTTCGCAACAAGGTTCGTTGTGCGATCCCGGGACGACCGACCACCCCGATATGTGACCGACACAAACGACGGGTTGAGCGGTTCCAATTCGTGCAAGACCTGCTCGAGGCGGTCCTGTTCCGTGTCGGTCTTGGGCGGGAAGAACTCGAACGAGAACGTGCGGCCGCGGGCGATGAGTTCGTCGATCCGCGCCATCAGTCGCGCCACCCCACGCGGCGTTCCGCGGCCTCGATGCAGTTGCGGAACAACATCGCGATCGTGGTCGGGCCGACGCCGCCGACCCGCGGCGTGATCCATCCGGCGACCGCTTCGCACTCCTCGGCTACGTCGGGCACGATCGTGTTCTTGCCCGTGTAGCTCACGCCTGCGCCGATCACGACCGCCCCCGGCTTCACATGCTCGGGTTGAATGATGCCGGGCACGCCGGCGGCGGCGATGAGGATGTCGGCCTGACGGGTGTAGTCGTACATGTTGGGCACCCCGGTGTGGACGGTGGTAACCGCGGCGTTCGTGTGCGGCCGCTTGGCCGACATGAGCAGGCTGAGCGGCCGGCCCAGCGTGAAGCCGCGACCGACGATCACGACGTGGCGACCAGCGACGCGAATGTCGTAGTGAGCCAGCAACGCTTCGATGCCGGCGGGTGTACACGGTAAGGGCCCGGGCATCTGAAGAGCGAGGCGGCCCATGTTGACGGGGTGGGCGCCGTCGACGTCTTTGCGGGGGTCGACTTCGGCCAGCGCGGCTTCGTAGTCGAGGTGACCAGGGATCGGATGCTGGATGAGCATGCCGTCGATCGCGGGATCCTCGCTGAACAGCTTCACCGACATGATCAGTTCGTCTTGGGTGGTGTCGGGTGGCAGGTGCAGGTGGGGCGACGTCATGCCGAGCTCGGCCGCCTTGGCCATCTTCATGCGGATGTAGCCCGCCGACGCCGCGTTGTCGCCCACGAGAATCGTGGCCAGGCCCGGCGTGTGGCCGGCCTCGATCAGCTTGTCGATACGCGGTTTGAGGTCTGCGAAGACGGCGGCGGCGACGGGTGCGCCGGGAAGAACGATGGCTGACATTGCGCCTCAGGCTACTAATGCAAGAAGTGGCGTTCGCCCGTGAACACCATCGCAACGCCCAGTTCATCGGCCCGCGCGATTACCTCGTCGTCGTGCAGCGCCCCGCCTGGTTGCACCACAACCGCGGCGCCGGCTTCGGCGGCAGCTTCGACGCCGTCAGGGAACGGATAGAACGCGTCGGACGCACACGCTCCGCCCTTGGCCCGACCCGCGGCCTTCGACGCGGCGATGAGGCCGGACTCGACGCGGTTCTGTTGACCGGCGCCGATGCCGACGGCTTGGCCGTCTTTCACGAGCACGATCGCGTTCGACTTCACGTGGCCGCAGATGCGCCACGCCAACTCGGCGTCGGCCCACTCGGCCTCGGTCGGTTCGCGCTTGGTGACAACGCGCCAGTCCGAACGGGGCGACGCGAAGTGATGTGCCTGCTGCACGAGAAACCCGCCGTCGATCCGGCGGAAATCGCGGGCCGGTGACGACGGGGGTGCCGCAGTGAGCACGCGGGTGTTCTTGCGCTTCTTGGCCAGCGCTTCGATCACGCCATCTTCGTAACCGGGTGCGATCACCACGTCGGCCTGCGCGGCCGCGACCATCTCTTCAACCGTCGCAAGGTCGATGACGCGGTTGACCGCGACGATGCCGCCGAACGCGCTGCGAGGGTCGCAGTCGAACGCGAGTTGGTAGGCCTGCGCCAATGTGTCGGACACACCGACGCCGCACGGGTTGGCGTGCTTTACGACGACGGCCACCGGCCCATCGCCCAGGTCGTACGCCGTCTGCCACGCCGCTTCGGCGTCGTAGAGGTTGAGATATGACAGTGCCATGCCGCCGTGCTGGATCACGTCGTCCCAGAACGATCCGCCGCCGATGTTGCGGTACCGCGCCCCCTCCTGGTGCGGGTTCTCGCCGTAACGCAGCTCTTGCACGCGCTCGAGGGCGATGTGGATGGTGGGCGGCAGCACCGCGTCGCCGTCGAGCCACCCGACAATGGCGGCGTCGTACGCCGCGGTGTGCGCAAAGGCGGCGCGGGCCAGTCGCTTTCGCGTCGCCTCACTCATCGCGCCGTCCTTTCGTAGCTCGTCGAGCACTTCGCCGTAGTCGGCCGGGTCGACGACGACGCCGACGTGGTCGTGGTTCTTGGCCGCGGCGCGCACCATGGTGGGCCCGCCGATGTCGATCATCTCGATCGACGGGTCGGAGCGGAACGGGTAGAGGTTGCACACCACCAGGTCGATGCCGGTGATGTCGTTGGCCTCGAGGTCGGCCAGGTGTTCGGGCTTAGACCGGTCGGCCAAGATCCCGCCATGGATCTTCGGGTGCAGCGTCTTCACCCGTCCCCCGAGCATTTCCGGTGAGCCGGTGACGGTCGCAACATCGGTATGCGCAATGCCTTCCTCGGTCAACGCCCGCGAAGTGTTGCCGCTCGCGATCAGTTCCCAACCAAGACCCTCGAGGCCGCGCGCGAAGGCGCTCAACCCGGTCTTGTCCCACACAGACAGCAGTGCCCTCACGGCAGGCTTCCTTCCATAACGGCCTTGATGGTGGCCGGGTA
>JACCXE010000133.1 GCA_013697265.1 Actinomycetota bacterium
TCCACGACCACGTCGGCCAAGCGTCGCACCGGAGCGAGGAGGGCCCGTTCGACCGCGATCGCACCTTCAACGCCCTCGCCTTCGATCGGGTGGCGCCGGCGGGTGCCCTCGTAGCGGCGCACAAGAACTTCGTCGGCCGCGTCGAGATACAACACGCGCACCGGTGTTCCGCTGTGGCGAAGGTCGGTGATCGCCTCGTCGAGTTCGCTTAACTCGCTGCCGGCCCGTCCGACCACGAGCGCGATGCGTTCGGACCCACCCGGACGGGCGACCAAATCGACGACGCGCCCGGCCAGTTCCGGCGGAAGGTTGTCGACCACGAACCAGCCGGCGTCCTCGAACGTGGCCGCCGCGGTGGACCGTCCGGCCCCCGACATCCCGGCGACGACAACGAGTTCACCCACAACCCCAGTGTTACACCGCCCTGGTTAACTGACCGCCACTCCGCTCGCGCTGAACGGGCTGTCGCACGCATCGCCTATCGCACGCATCCCTCCCGTTCTGGGAAGGAAAACGCGGGCCTTTGCCGCAATTTCCTTCCCAGAAGGTGGTCATGTCCAACGGGGACGACAGGCGACAACGCTTGATGGCGGTCGCCGCTACGCAACTCGCGCTCTTTACGCTCGCTCAGGCAGCCGCGTGCGGCGCGCGACATGATCGCCACGGACCTCGCCAACGGTCGCCTCGAGCGGCCTCATCCGGGCGTGTTGGCGATATGCGGCGTGGGGTGGAACCCCGCCCGGGTCCTACTAGCGGCGACACTGGCTGGCGGCGAGGGGGCGCAGGCAACGCACCGGGCGGGGGCGTGGCTGTGGAGCCTCACGCGGCATTCCCAGATGCCCGAAATTTCCGTCCCGCGCGAGCGCTGCATTCAGTTAGCGGGCGTGCGTGTCCACCGAGCGCGCGACTTACCAAACGAATTCGTCGTCCGGCTCGGCGTTCCGACCACGGACGTGAACCGCGTCCTGATCGACTTGGGCGCGGTGCCTAGGTTCCGCAAGGTGCGTGACGCGCTCGACCGGGCGATCGCGATGAAGCACACCACGCCGATGCGCGTGCTGGCCGAGCTTGACGAACTGGCGCGGCGCGGCCGTCGTGGCGTTGGCGTAATGCGCGCCCTGCTCGACGAGGCGGGCGTCACCGGCAGTCATCCGCCGTCGGTCCTGGAAGCGAAGACGCACCGGCTGATCCGCAGGGCCGGCCTGCGCGAGCCGGACTGCGAGCTCGTCGCCGGAGTCAACGGCGAGTACCGGCTGGACTTTCCGTGGCCTGAAGCCTCGCTGACCATGGAGGTCGACGGCTGGATGTACCGCACTCCCGACCAGGTCGTGGACGAACTCCGAACGGCATACGCCTCCCGTGCGGCGATGTTTCGCTGATTCTGAGAAGGAAAACGCGGGCCTTAGCCGCAATTTCCTTCTCAGAACGTTTTTAGGGTGCGGGTTTGTCGGCGCGGAGGTAGAGGAGGCGGGGGATGGTGGCGGCGTCGCGGTATTCGTCGGCCACGGCCAGGAAGCCTTCGGGCGGTGCGGGTTCGAGCATGCGATTGAGCACTAGGCCGGCGTCGATGAGTGCGTTGACGTAGACGGACAGCGGGCGGTGCACGAAAGGCAGGTGCACGCCAGGGGCGATCTCTTCGATCGAGTGGTCTTCGACGAGGTAGGGGCCGATGCGCCAGTACTGCTCGTCGAGGTCGACGTCGATGATCCAGCCCGAGCCCGGCGTCTGCAGCAGCGGGTGGTTGAGGAAGAAGGCGAACCGGCCACCCGGCGCCAGCACCCGCGCCACTTCGTCGATGGCGGCCGCGGCGTCGTCGATGTGTTCGAACACGAGACAGGCCACGACCGCGTCAAACGATTCCGACGCAAACGGGAGGGGCGCGGCGAACGACCGCGCGTACAACGGTCCCCCGCCCCGAATCTGGGCTTCGACGACTTGCGACCGTGTCGGGTCGATGCCGACAGCCAACGCGGAGCCGCATTCGGACACCGCGAAACGCGCGATCTGGCCTTCGCCGCACCCGACGTCGAGCAACCGGTCGCGCCCGGCCAACTCGGCGACCGCCAGCGGCAGGATCTGCTCGACGTATTCGGGGTCAGCGCCCTCGGTGAACCCCGAAACCCACCAATCGGCGTTCTGTTCCCATAAGTCGTCAGGCACGGGGATGCAGTTTGTCGTACACGGCGTCGGCGACCGACGTCGGTAGGAACGACAGCGCGGCCAGGTCTTCATGCGACGCGTTCTGCACGGCGCGGACGCCGCCCATCGTGTCCGTCAGCTTCTTACGGCGATTCGGGCCTAGCCCGGGGATGTCGTCGAGCACGCTCTTGGTCATTCGTTTGTTGCGCAGTTGTCGGTGGTAGGTGATCGCGAACCGATGGGCCTCGTCGCGCACGCGCTGCAACAGGTACAGCGCCTCGGACTGGCGCGGGATACGAATCGGGTCGCTCTGGCCGGGAACGAACACTTCCTCGAACTGTTTGGCCAGCGAAGCGACCGGAATCTCGTCGTCGAGGCCGAGGTCCTCGAGAACGCGCACCGCGACGCCGAGCTGGCCTTTGCCGCCGTCGACCAGCAGCAGCTGGGGCGGGTAAGCAAACTTCTGGCCCTTCTCGAGCGGGCGGCGGCGCTCAGCCAACAGCGCCGTGAAGCGACGGGTGAGCACTTCTTGCATGGCCGCGTAATCGTCGTTCTGGCCGACGTCTTTGACCTTGAACCGCCGGTACTCGCTCTTGCGAGGCAGGCCGTCTTCCATCACCACCATCGAACCGACGTAGTCGGACCCTTGGATGTGGCTCATGTCGAAGCACTCGATGCGCAGCGGCGCCTCGGGCAACGCGAGCGCGTTCTGAAGTTCGTTCAACGCTTGCGCCCGCGAGTTGTGATCGGTGGCCCGCTTGAGCCGGGCCCGCACGAACTCGTCGGCCGCGTTGCGCGTGACCGTTTCTTGCAGCGCCTTCTTGTCGCCCCGCTGCGGCACCCGGACGGTGACGGGGCCCTCGCGCAAGGCCGACAGCCAGTGCGTATACAGGTCGGGGTCGTCTGGCATCGTCGGCACCAGCACCTGCCGGGGCACGCCGAGGGGCGGCGGGTCGTAGTACAGCCGCTCGATGATGCGGCCGACGAGATCGCCCGGCGTGAGCTCTTCGACCTTGTCGACCATGATCCCCTTGCGCCCCACGACACGCCCCCGGCGCACGTAGAACACCTGCACCGCGGCTTCGAGTTCGTCGTCGGCCAGCCCGATGATGTCGAAGTCTTCAGGTGTAGCCGTGACGATTTGCTGCTTGGCGATCGCCTTGTTGACCGCGGCCAACCTGTCTCGCAGACGCGCGGCGCGCTCGTATTCCTGCCGGTCGGACGCTTCGAGCATCGCCAACTCGAGGCGCTTGGTAACCGGGTCGGTGTCGCCGTCGAGGAACTGGCACAGCTCGCGCACCATCGTGGCGTACGCCTCGGGCGTGACCTCGCCTACGCAAGGCCCCGAGCACTGCTCGATGTGGAACAACAGGCACGGCCGCCCCGAGCGTTGATGGCGTTGGAGCTTGTTGTCGGAACAGGTGCGGATCGGGAACGTGCGCAACAGCAGGTCGAGCGTTTCGCGGATCGCGTAGGCCTGCCCATAAGGACCGAAGTAGCGCACGCCTTTGCGCCGGGCGCCCCGCATCACCATGGCCCGGGGCCACTCTTGGTCGAGCGTGACCGCCAGGTACGGGTAGGACTTGTCGTCGCGCAGCCGCACGTTGAACCGCGGTTGGTAGCGCTGAATCAGCGAGAACTCGAGCAGCAGTGCTTCGACGTCGGTGTTGACCTGGATCCACTCGACCGACGTGGCCGCCGTAACCATCTGCGCCGTCCGCGGGTGCAGGTTGCGCACGTCTTGGAAGTAGTTGGACAGACGCGAGCGCAGCGAGCGGGCTTTGCCCACGTAGATGATGCGGCCGTCGCGATCTTTGAACTGGTACGAACCAGGCGCGTCGGGGATGGTGCCCGCTGGAGGCCGCGCCACAGTCACCCCTCAAGAATGCCGCATCGGTGTACTACCCACGGCCGGCGTGGGGCGAGCGGAGCGAGGGGCCCCACGCTTCGGAGGAGGCCAGGCCTGCGGGCGCCCGGCCGGGTAGAAATGCTTCATGGCTGATTCCGACACCCCGCCCGTTCTCTACGACGTCGAGAACAACGTCGCCACGGTCACGTTGAACCGCCCTGACCGCCGCAACGCCATCTCCACCGCGATGTTGACCGAGTTGACCAAGCGCCTTGAGCAGGCCGACGCCGATCGCAGCGTGCGGGCTGTCATCGTGACCGGCGCGACGCCCGGCGGCTTCTGCGCCGGTCTCGACTTGGTCGACGCCACCAGCGGCACCGGCATCGGAGGAGGCGGGGACGGCGGAGGCGGCGGCATGTCGTTGCAAACCCGCCACCTGCCCACCACGGTGCTGTTCGAGATCGACAAACCCGTGATCGCGGCCATCAACGGTGGCGCCGCGGGCTACGGCCTCGACCTCGCGCTCGGCTGCGACATCCGGATCATGGGCGAGTCGGCCAAGCTCGCGGCCGCTTTTACCAAGCGCGGCGTCGTGCCCGAGTCGGGCGGCACGTGGTACTTGCCCCGCCTCGTCGGATGGGCGAAGGCGGCCGAAATCATCTACCTCGGCCGCACGCTGCTGGCCGACGACGCCGACCGCCTCGGCCTCGTGAACGCGATCGTCCCCGACGACCAGGTTCTGAAGACGGCCACGGCCTGGGCCACCGAGATCGCCGGCAACGCCCCGCTGGCCGTGCAGTCAGCCAAACGCCTCATGCGCCACGGCCTCACCGAGGACTTCGGGTCACACACGCACCACGTGTTGCTGCAGACGATCCAACTCTTCGGCACCAAGGACTTCCGTGAAGGCATCACGTCGTTCATGGAGAAGCGGCCGCCGGAGTTCGAGGGACGATAGATCCAGTTCTTGGGAACAGGACGTGGGTGCGTATCGTTGTTGTGAATGATGCGGCTCCAAAGCCCACTTTCGGCCACGTATGTGGAAGCGTCGCCCGACGAACTCGAAGCGCGGATCAGCGCGGCTAAGGCCACGCTCGGCAAACGCCTCTTCATCCTCGGTCACCACTATCAACGCGAGGAAGTAATGAAGTGGGCCGACGCGCGGGGTGACAGCTTCGGGCTGTCACGCATCGCCGCCGACCAGCAGGAAGCCGAGTACATCGTGTTCTGCGGCGTGCACTTCATGGCCGAGTCGGCCGACATACTCACGGGCGATCACCAGAAAGTGATCCTGCCCGACCTCAACGCCGGATGCTCGATGGCAGACATGGCTGATATCGAAAGCGTCGAGGAGGCGTGGGAGGCGATCGCCGAGGTCACCGACATTGCGTCGGTCGTTCCCATCACCTACATGAATTCGTCGGCTGCGCTAAAGGCATTTGTGGGACGCAACGGCGGCGCGGTGTGCACGTCGAGCAACGCCAAGGCGATCCTCACCTGGGCGCTCGAACAGCACGGCGACGCCACGAAGGTTCTGTTTTTCCCCGACCAGCACCTCGGCCGAAACACGGCGTTTCAACTTGGCTTCGACGCTGACAGCATGCAGGTGTGGAACCCGCGTTTGGAACTTGGCGGCCTAGACGAAGCCGCGGTGAAGAGCAGCAAGTTTCTGTTGTGGAAGGGGCACTGCTCGGTTCACCAACGCTTCAGCACGACCCACATCGACGCGTTCCGGGCCGAACATCCCGGGGGCATCGTGATCGCGCACCCCGAGTGTTCGCACGAAGTGTGCGAGATGGCCGACCACGTCGGCTCGACCGACTTCATTATCAAGGCCGTCACCGCCGCACCCGAGGGTTCCGTGATCGCAGTGGCGACCGAGATTCATCTCGTGGACCGGTTGGCGCGCGAAACCGAGGGCAAGACGATCGTGTCGCTCGACCCACTCGTGTGCCCGTGCTCCACGATGTTCCGCATCGACGCACCGCACCTGTGCTGGGTGCTTGAAGAACTCGTAGCGGGCAACGTCGTTAATCAAGTCACCGTGGATGCCGACACCGCCACGTGGGCGAAGGTCGCGCTCGAGCGGATGCTTGCGATCGTCTGAGCTACGCCGTTTGTGGTGTCATCTGCGATGCCTCTGCAGCCGATGTCGCGACGAGCCCGCGTTGCGTTGGCCCTCGTGTTCGTGTGCGCGGCGCTCCTCCGCTTCCACCACGTAACCCAGCCGCCCGTCGATTTCCACGTCACGCGGCAGTACAACGGCGCCCTGTTAGCCCATAGCTTCTACGTCAACACTCATCCGAACGTCCCCCCCGCTGTGAAAGCGGCGGCGGACGCCAACCGTCCCGCCATCCTCGAGCCGCCGGTCGTCGAGTTGTTCAGCGTTGGCATCGATGACCTGATCGGTCACGAGACCTTGTTGGCGGCGCGGTTGCTCAGCATCGTCGCCTGGTTGACGGGTGGCGTCGCGGTGTTCGCGATCGGGCGACGGCTGCGCACCAACCGCGCGGGCCTGGTCGCTGCGGCAATCTTTGAGCTAGCCCCATTCGCGGTGATCGCCAGTCGCGGCTTTCAGCCCGATCCTCTCGGAGTTGGCGCGCTCGCCGTTGCCTTGTACTTGTTGGTGCGTTACGAACAGGCGCGCACCATTGGTTGGCTTATGGCGGCGGCCAGCACAGCTGCGGTGACCGCTTTCTTCAAGGCAGACCTCGCTCCATTTCTGGTGGTTCCCTTCGTCGTGTTGGCCGCCGCTAGGGGCATGCGATGCGTGTTCAGCGCTCGGACAGCCATCTACTTGGGCGTGTGCGCCGCGCCGGCGATGGCGTGGACGCTTTTCGCATTCAGCAGCACCCCGGGGAACTACTTCATCGCGAACTTCCTCACGTACGCGTCGTACTGGCGCGGTGTAGGTGATCAGCTCAACTTGAGCTTCGGCATCCCACTGCTAGCGGCGACTGCGGTAGGCATCGTGGCTTCGACGGGGTTGGCTCGACGAGTTCTGCTGGGCCTCGTCGGCGCCTACGCGATCTTCGCAGTCGCGTTCAACTACCGCGTGGCGACGCACAGCTACTACTCGCTTCCAGCGTTCATCCTCGTGGCGCTCTCGGCCGGCGCCGCCGTTGAATGGATCGCCGAGTGGCTTGTCGCCAAGCGTTTCGACCCGCTCGTGATCAAGGGCATCGGCGCGGTCGCGTTCGCTGGGGCCGCTGCGGTGGTGGTCACCGATGCGCGGGCACCGGACGTTCGGAACGGGGTGGCCGAGATCGCTCGGGCCCGCGCTATCGGTCCCGTGGTGTGTCATGACCCTCACGCATTGATGGTGGTTCCCGTCTACGGCGTCCTAGAGCAGTACTACGGCGACATCGGCGGCATTCCATGGCCGACGCTCGAGGACCAATACCTGTCCACGCTTCAAGGTCGCCGTCAGCCGTCCGCGCAAGCTCGATTGAACGCGTATCGCCGCGGCGGCGTTCGCGTGGCGATTGTCACCGACCACACCGTCCTCCGCGCCCAGCCAGACCTCGCGCGCGCGCTGCGGCAGTATCCCGTGGTCGCTCGCGGACCGGACTGGGAGGTACACGACCTCGATCCGTCAGTCGCGCCCACCTGCCCGTCGTTGGGATAGGTCGGCGCCCGCCGACGTTACCGACAAAGGGCAACGATCGCGTCGACAAAGGCACCGTGTTCCGCCCAAGCGTGCGCCCGAGCTCGTTCAGCCATAGCCATTCGGGTCGGCTCATCCATATCCCGGAGGGCGTTGCGCCAGGCGGTGGCCGGGGCCCCGGCAGGCAACAGCCTCCCGGTCTCCCCGTCGCTGATCTGCTCGGGTAGCCCACCCACGGCGGATGCGACCGGCACCGAGCCCAGGGCCTGCGCCAAAACCACCGCACCGCTTTGGCTGGCGATCCGGTAGGGCAAGAGCGTCGCCGACGACTGTTCGACCGTCGAACGC
Source organism: Actinomycetota bacterium (assembly GCA_013697265.1). Classification (GTDB taxonomy): domain Bacteria; phylum Actinomycetota; class Acidimicrobiia; order Acidimicrobiales; family JACCXE01; genus JACCXE01. The sequence continues at coordinate 7,944 of JACCXE010000133.1, forward strand.
AAGGCCCCAGGATCGAGAAAGCCGGGCGCGCTCAACACCGCTCCGCTTGGCGGGGCACCCACACCCATCACCGCGAACGACCAGCCGTCGACGCCGGCCTCAGCCGCGTCCAACACGACCTGTGTGCCTTTGTACCGCCTCTTGAGGATGCCGAAATGCACAGCCAGGCGATCACCGTCGGGCACCTCGAAGATCGGCCGCTCAGGCCCGTGGTGTGCGAGCACGCCGACTTGCACCGGAAGCGGGATGACCTTCACGCTTGCTCCGGGAGCGAACCGACTTACTGCGGCAGCCACGAACTCCGTATGGACAACCACGTCGTCAGCCCGCTGAAGCTGGTGGCGTAGCCCGACGCGCGTGCCGGCGAACACGGAGTGCAGGCGATGGTCGTGGATGACGACGACCACACGAGCACCGACCGACGCAGCGGCGCTGTAGAGAGGACGCTCGAGAAACGGCAGCACATAGTTCTGAACGACAACCACTTCGGGTCGTCGCTCACGAACCGCCGCGGCGGCGGCGTTAACCACAGAGCGGTGGGCACCGATGCGCCCGCGACCACCAGCCGCTCCCTCCACTTTGACCACACCGGCGCCCAGTTCGCGACCGGCGCGAGTGATCACGTCGATCTTGATCCGGGCCTTGCTCAGCTCGATCGCCCAGGCCTCCGAGGTCTGCGCGATACCGCCGCGGCCCAACCAGTCGACGAGTAGGACGCTCACCGCAACACCTCGCCAAACGCGGTCATCGCCGCCGCCAACCCAGCCACCCGCGCGCGGAGCAGGTTGGGACGACGCAAGCTCGTCACGAGCAGCCGGGCGTTCCAAGCGACAACAATCGGCCACGCGACAAGCGCGGCCCACCTGCCTTGCGTGCGTCGCACGCAACGAACCGCATTGCGCGCGAGCAACCGCGATTTGTCGGGGCGAACGTCGGCGCGGCCACCCACGTGTTGACACGTCGCCTCAGGGACGTACATCACGGTGGCGTCGTCTTGAGCGAGCCCGAAGAACCAATCCGACTCTTCCCAGTAGAGGAAATAGTGCTCCGGTAAAGGCCGCTGCATGAGCAGGTCGCGGCGAGTTACGACCAACGATGCGGCCGCGGCCTGAATGCGTTCGCGTGCGTCCGGCCGACGCCACTTCTCGACCGTGACGAAACGCCCCAGGAAGGACACAGGTGCGTCGGGTAATGCGAGCCATTCCTTGGCCAAATTCGCCGGTGTCGGGAGTGCCGAAATAGTGAACTCAGGCGACCCACTCGCGTCGACCACCGTCGGCACCACGACGTCGGCGGCGCGCGTAGCGACGAGGCCGGCAAGGTGGGTCAAGTCGTCGATCGATACTCGAAGGTCGTCATTCATGAATGCGACGACCGCACAACTTGCGCGCTCTACGCCGGCGTTCACTGCTGCCGCGTATCCCGGATTTCCCACGAGGGGCACGGCTACCGCCCCGGCGCCCGCAGCGACGTCACGCACAGCGGGGTCATCATCGACATTGACAACAATCATCTCAATGCCATCGCCAGCGAGCCCCCGAAGCAGAGAGTCGAGACTGGCCGGCCGATGAAAGGCGACGATCACACACGAGAGCACGATGGTTGCCACTTAAACAGAATGGCGACTGCGTGGCCGTACTATGAACGCCGTGCTGACCTATCGCGAGCGGATGCGGACGATGGGCGTCACGAGTCCTCCGGAGATCGGTCCGGCGGCCTTCCGCCGGATCGTTGGGAGTTCGGTTGCCGACGTCGGCTGCGGATCCGGCGTGTTCGGCTTCATGCTGCGGTCGGCTTGGTATCTCACCGGCGCGTGGATCGACGAAGGCATCGCCAAGCCCGACCGACTAATCGGAGTCGACTTTTCGCCGGTCGCCATCGCCAACGTGAAGCGACACGCGATCTACGACGACCCGCGCCTCGCCGACGCCACACGCCTACCGCTGTCGGACGGCGAGGTCGACACCGCCCTATCCATGGAAAACATCGAGCACCTCTTTCCCGCCGAAATTCCGGGTGCCCTCGCCGAACTTTGCCGCGTCTCACGCCGGCGGGTAGTCGTCACCACACCCGCGCCGTGGCGTGTCATTCATCATCCGTGGGTGCGCGTCGAGTTGGCCAGTATCGATACCGCGAACGCGCCGATGGCTCGCACGGAGTTCCTGGTGCGCTCGGGCCAGGTGCACAAATCGGTTTTGTTTCCGCATCAGATGCGGGCGGCAGGCTTCGAATTTCGCACCTTTATGCGTTCGCCGATGATCACGGCCGACTCGATCATCTACTGGGCCGACGTGGATGCGATCCGTCTTGACCGGCTCGGCGAAGTGCTTGGCACCTCCGTGTCGGCCTATCCAGAACACGATTCCCGTCCCCACTGGGACGAGGCCTATCGCGAACTCCTCGCCTCGACGCTCGACATACCGCTCTCGAGGCGCCAGCCGATCCGGACGACACTTGCGGAAGTCGGGCGAGCCTTGAAGGTCGCTGTCCGTCCCCACACCTAGGTCCGGACCGTATGACGGAGGCCGAAGAGCGGGGCGGCACGCCGGACGCCCGTGCCGCGGCACGAGGCACGCTCGCGTTGTTTGCGCTCCAGACCATCGCGCGGCTGCTGGGCGTGGTTTTCGTTGTCTCCGTTGCTCGGTCCATTGCCCCGAACCAGTTCGGGCGGTACTCGATCGTCACGGGCATCGTTGTCTTTGGATCCACAGTTGCGGACTTTGGCATCACTCCGGTGATGATCCGCAGCGTCAGCCGCGATCGAGCCTGCGCGGACGCGCTGTTGAGGGGAACGCTGCTGACGTCCTTCGCCATCGGCTTGGTCGTGTACGCCCTGAGTCTCGCGTTCGTCGGTCTCGCCGGCTATCCCCATGAAACGCTGCTGGACACGCTCATCGGCGGTGCCGCGCTCCCCCTCACGTGCGTGGTCACTTCGATTCTCGGTTCGCTCGATGGCGCCGGACTGATCAGCGCCCGAGCCGGTGTCACACTGCTGCAGGTCTTCGTCGTCACCATCGGCGGCGCCGTGCCCGTTGTGCTCGGCGCGGACATCCGAATAGCGCTCATCGCGTTCGCCGCCGCACCCGCGGTCGGCTGCGTGGCCGGCGCGATAGTCGCACGTCGAAGTCGTCTTTGGAGCGGCCGCGTCGCCTTCGACATCGAGCGTTCCCGCCAGTTGGTGCGGCTCGCGCTGCCGTTTGCGCTCCTGGCAGGCCTCGGGGCCGTCTACCGCCGCTTCGACCTCCTGGTCCTGTCGAGCGTCGGCACACGGACACAAGTCACCGATTACGACATCGCGTTACGTGTCATCGAGGCGGTGGGGTACCTCGGTACCGTGCTCAGCGCGCCAGCCCTGTTCATACTCAGTCGGCGAGTAGCTGCGGGAGACAGCGAAGGCACGCAGCGTGCGTTCGCGGCCGCGTGCCGAGCCGCATACCTCATCGGACTTCCCGCCGCGGCCGGAATCATCGCCCTACACACTCAGATCGCGACCGAGGTGTTCGGCGGGCGTTACAGCGGCGCAAGCATCCCTTTGGCGATCCTCGGCGCACAGATCTGGCTCGACTTCATCAACACGCTGCAAGGAACGCTCATCGTCGCCGCCGACACCGTGCGGGCAGCAATGCCGCGCGCCGTCATCGTGATGGGCGTGCTCGTTGCGCTCGACATAGCTCTGGTTCTTGCCTTCCGCGCTGTCGGCGCGGCGGTTGCGCTCGCGGTCTTCCAGATCATCAATGTCGCCGTGTTCCGGCGATTCAACGCTCGGTCGACGGGCATACACACGCCGCTGCCTCAAATTCAGGTGCTGGGGGCTGCGGCGGCGTGCGGACTGACCGCGGCGATGGTCGCCAGCGTTTCCCTGGCCCTTGCCGTCGTCGCCGGTGGCTTCGCCTACGCCGTGGTGCTTGCGGTCACGGGTGGGGTGCAGCGCACCGACTTTGATTTGCTTAGACGGGCGACCGGCGCCGTCAGTCCTCCAACGCGCCGGTAGTGAGATCGCGCCTTCGCGGCTCGGGCATGGTCCAAGTTGGCGCTATGCGACCATGTCGTCATGGATGACCGCTTGTCCGGCGTCGATGACTACTTCGATGGCATGTACGAGAAATGGGACACAGCGTGGGAGCGCTTCGGACCTCCTCGTCCTTGATTCGCCGGGGCGAGCGTTCTGGACTTTGGTTGTGGTCTAGGAGCGTTCTCCGTGCGCGCCGCGCAGGAGGGGGCTCGCGTGGTCGGCATCGATCTAGATGAACCGTCCATCGCCAGTGCCGTGTCGATTGCCGCGCGACGGTTCCCGAGCCTCGAGATCACGTACGTGAACGGGCCGCTTGAGGACGTCGACGGTGGCTTCGACCTCATCATGACTAACGAGGTCCTGGAGCATGTGGTCGACCTCCGGGCCTGCCTTGAGGACGTGCGAAAGCGGCTTCGGCCGGGTGGAACGTTTTACGCAGGATGGGGCCCGCTGTGGTACTCGCCGACCGGGGGCACCAGCTGACGGCGCATGTAGGAAAGGTTCCGGTGCCGTGGTCACATCTCGTAAGGCCCGTCGCTAGGGCACTGTCGAAAAAGCACAGCTGGACGTTCAACTATCTACGCCCGGCGGAGTATGCGGCGATAATCGGCGCTTCGGGTTTGGAAGTCGTGTCGTGGCGCGTCAATCCCGGTCGACATCGGGCCTATCAGGTCCTTCGCGCTGGGGCGAAGATCGTGCCAACGCTATTCACGGCGAACGTCTATGCCATCCTCCGAAAAGCGGCCTGACGATCAACGCGATGCCTGGGGCGAAAAGTGTCGGTGACGCCACAGATGGCGCAACACTGCGAACGCATGGCGCAGGCCGCGCCGGCTGAACAGCCCGCGGTTGCGTCGCCTCGGGGGGTGGATGCACCGGGCATCGCCAACTTGCACGACCCGCCAGCCCGCCGTCTTTAGGCGCAGGCACAAGTCGAGATCTTCCGGTCCGTAGAAATAACGCTCGTCCAAGCCGCCCACCGCCTCGAACGCGGCCCGCCGGAAGACGACGCAGGCGGTGATCGAAAAGTCGACGTCCCAAACTGCCTCCGCCGTCCGCCGAGTGGAGCCGTACACAGAAGTGAGCCCGGCGACGCGCGCGAGCTTGCGCCTGAGGCCCGGAGCTCGACCGGCGCTGGCCTCAGGCGTCTGGTCGACGAAGACCGGCGCCGCGAGCGCGATGTCGGGCGCGGCTTCGACGGCGGCGACCAAGCGGCTCAGTGTGTCGGGCAGCACTCGTACGTCGCTGTCGACAAAGACGGCGATCGGCGCCGTGCCCACCGCGACACCTTGGTTGCGGGCGCGCACGCCGCGATTCACCTCGTTGCGCACAATCTGGATCCGCGCGTCGGCGGGGACGACGGCCGGCGGCGTGGAGCCGTTGTCTACGACCGTGATCGTGAGGTCGACGCCCTCGGAAGCCAGAGTCGACGCAATCGCCGCATCAAGCAGCGGCCCGTCGTTCCAGGTGAGGATCACAACATCGATCTTCGGTGTGGAGGTCACCGGCCACTCCGACCGAGCACGCCCCGAATCGTACGCACCACGATGCGTGCATCCAGCCAAAGGTTCTGGTGGCGCAAATAGAAGAACTCGAACTGGAGCTTTTCCATCGCGTCGAAGTCCGAGCCGCCGTAGGGATACTTCACCTGCGCCCACCCGGTTAGACCGGGTCGCACTGTGTGACGCAATGCGTAGAACGGGATCTTTTCGCAGAGGTCTTCGACGTAGTGCGGCTGCTCCGGCCGCGGACCCACGAGGGACAGATCGCCTCGCAACAGGTTGATCGCCTGTGGAATCTCGTCGATGTGCGTGCGGCGGAGCCATTTGCCGACGGGCGTGATGCGGGGGTCGTCGGTGTCGGTCCAGGTACCGGCAGCACTCGACGACGGCACCATCGTGCGGAACTTCCAAATCTGGAACGCCTCGCCCTGCTTGCCCGTGCGGGGCTGGGTGAAGAACAGCGGGCCGTTGTTGCCGAACCGGTTAAGCACCGCGACGACGGGGATGAGGAGGCCGAGCACGATCACGGCGGCGATGCCCGCGGCGAAGTCCACGAGCCGCTTCAGCCGGCCGTACACCGCGTTGTGCACCTCTTGGATGTCGAACATCAGCGACAGACGCTCGAGTTCACCCAGCGGCAGCTTTCCGAGCCACTCGTCGTAAAAGCCTTCGAGGGTCCGCACCCGGATGCCAGCTGCGTGAAGTTCGGCCGCCTGCGCAATGACTTCGGGTTCCGCCTGGGCATCGAGATCGAGAACCACGACCGTCGCCCTCGTCCTCCGAACTTGGTTGATCAGCGGCTGCGCGGCCGGGTAGTCGCGGCGCGCCGCCATCGCGTCGAAAGCGCCGACGACTAGCGCCGCTCGCTCCGGCGTGCGGCCCAACTCGTCGATGAGTGTCTCGGCCTCGTCTTCGGCCGCGACTACGAGCACGCGCTCGCGCTCTTCGCTGCGGTGGCGACCGCTGTTGGCCAAGAGCGCGGTTGTCGCGTATACGGGCACCAGCACCGCGGCGGATGCGAATACCACGAACCGCGGGAGATGGGCCGCGCCGTCGACCACTTGCAGGATGGATATCGCCGCCGCTGCGCCAGCGGTGGCCGCGAATGACGCCGGTAGCGCGCTGCGGCTGCCCCGGCGGCCGGCAAGATCGGGCAGGCCGGCGCCGTACGCCGCGAGCAGCAAGGCCACCACATAGGCCACGAGCCACGGCAGTCGGCCAGAGTCGGTGATGTCGTAATGACCGACGCGCGTCGCGTGCAGCTTGGCAAAGGTCACGACGACGCTCGTCGTCGCCAGATACAAAAGCCAACGCGGGCCGCGGGTCACGCCCTCCTATCGGCGGAAAGCGACCCCAACTTGAGCGGGTCGGCCCATTGAACCGATTCGCCCGGCCCGTGACTATCGGGCGTACACCCACACCTGGATGGCTACGCCGTGAAGTAACCGCAGCCTGGTGAACAACGGCTGGCGCACCAGGCTTCCGATGCGCGCCGGTTGCGCTTGACCGTCGAGACCGACGACCGCAATCCGATCGGCGTGAGTGGCGTCCGCGATGCGAGCGACGTCTTCCAGATCGCGCGAACTGGGCGCGGTCAACCAGCGCCGCAGGTCGTGCACCGCGCCGCCTTCGCGCACGAGATGGGCGATGCGGGACACGAGAATGGGCTCGGGCAACGCCTCGAGCCGAGCGGCCGAAACGGCAATGTCGTGCGTGCGTTGATGCATCCAGACCCCGCCGAAGACCGTGACCCCAACGGCCAACCCGATCATGCACTGGCGGAGCACTGCGGGGAGATCGGCAAGTACGACGACACCGACTACGGCCAGGACAAAGCCGCTCAGAAGCACGTAGCGACCGCCCCACTGGGGGCCAGCACCACCGGTGAACTGCACGGCCCACACGAGAGGCAGGGCGACGAACCCGATTAACAGGGTCAACGCCGCGGGCGGGCCTCGCCGCCACCCAAGCGTGAGCCCGACCAACCCGATCGGCGCGGCCATCAGGAACCCAGGAACGAAGCCGAGACCCTGCGCGGCGCGGGCGGCGTATAACGCCCCCGCCAACGCCAGCAGGCGCCAGTCCCGACGCAGCGTGGCCGCGACAATCGCCGCGACTACCGCGGCACCGATGAACAGGGACCGGGCGTCGCCTTCCCCGTTGATGCCGACCGACGTGATCGCCGCCTCCTTGACGCGACTGTCACCGGTGACGGAACCGGCGATCGCGACCGTGCCCTGCGCCCGCCCGGCGCGCAGCGACGTGCCGAGCACGGAACGTTCGAGCGCGTCGTTCGCGAAAAGGGGCACGCTCGTCCCGATCGCGACGAGCGCTCCGACGGCGACGGCCAGAGGCAGGTTGCGGCGCGCCAGCCCCACGCACACGACCGCGGTAGCGACCGCCCCGAACGCGAGCGCCTCGGTGCGCATGGTCGCGGCGCCGCCGAACAAGAGCCCCGCAGCGACGCCAAACCACGCCACTTTCTTGCGCTGAGCGAGGTCGACGAGGACGACGACGCCCCACGCCATCAAGGCGAGGCCGACGGTGTGTTCCCAGAAGTCGAGCGCGTAGATCGTGACCGGTGACGCCAACCCGACGAGCCAGAACGCCAGCCGACCGCCGTCGCGCGCTCCGAGACGGCGCGCCAGCGCGGCGGCCGCGAGCGCGCACGCGACCGCACCCAGCATCGGCACCACGAGAGCACCCCGGTAGCCGAAGGCCCGATACAGCGGCAGTGCGGCGTACACCGCCGGCAGGGTCGTGACGTTCACCCATCGCGAGCCGATGTGGCTCGTGTAATAAAGCGGGTGCAGCGACCCGTCCGGATCCCATCGTTCGGCCCAGTAGCCGACGTCGGGATCGGTGGTGCCGTGGGCGTCCATGGCCCGCAACGTCGCAACCTTGCCACCGGTGTCGGTGCCGAGAAAGCCCCGCGTGTTATTGCCGAATGAGAAGAGGACGTAGAGGCAGAACAGTACGCCCGCGCTGATGAGCACGGTACGCCGGCTCATTCCATTAGCGCCGTCCGCTCGCCAACAGCGGGGCCAAGAACTTGCCGGTGTAACTGCCCTTGACCTTCGCGACCTCTTCGGGTGTGCCGGTGGCCACGATCTTGCCGCCGCCGGTTCCACCCTCTGGCCCCAGATCGATCACCCAATCGGCCGTTTTGATCACGTCGAGGTTGTGTTCGATTACAAGCACCGTGTTGCCCTGGTCGACAAGACGGTCGAGCACGCCGAGCAGCCGGCGAATGTCCTCGAAATGCAAGCCCGTGGTCGGTTCGTCGAGTAGGTAGATCGTGTGGCCGGTGGATCGCTTGGCCAGTTCGCT
>JACCXE010000140.1 GCA_013697265.1 Actinomycetota bacterium
ACGAGGCCAGCGTCAGTATCACGACGTCGCCGAGGCCGTCGGGCGGGTGCGCGATGAAAAACAAGGACTCGCGCCAGTGGGGGTGATCCATGAACGGTGTGGGGAACGGTTCGGGAACCTGATGGCATAAGCCCTCGTCGAGCACGGTCAGCTTCGGGCGGGGTGTTTCGCTCAACGGGGGTCCGCTTTCTTGTCCGGCGCCTTCTTCGCTGCCGGTCGTCCTGCTGCTCGCTTGGGCGTGGGAATCTCGCCCAGTACCTCGGGCGTGTCCTCATCGGTGGGGCCGACGGTCAGCTGCGTGGCCGCATAGTGGGCCTGCGCCGCTTCGGCCGCGGCGGCCGACGCGACCATCGCATTCCGAACATCGCCATCGACGAACTTGCCCGCCGACCGGCCCACGAGCCCACCCACTACCCACCAGGGTACGAGGGCGAAGATCGCCCATCGCAGGCCGTGATCGTCGGCGATGCTGCCGAGGCCGAGGGCCGAGAAGATGATTACGCCCAGAACAAGGAAGATCGCGCCGAGGCTGAACGCCAAGCTGCGCTCGCGCGCCGGAGACACGAGCGCCTGCACCGCGGCGTAGGGAGCGAAGAAGTAGCCGAGCACGTAGTTGGCCACGAGCGCGAGGGCGATCGAAACCACGAGGAACGGCACCGCGGCCATGACGGCCAGCACCACGCCAACGCTGCCCAGCACCAGGCCGACGCGCTCCATGGGCACGCCCATGCCCTGGGCGAACCATCTCGGTGCGGCCTTGCCGCCCCGTTGCACACCGACGAAGGTGCACGCGGCCGAGCCAGCCCCGAGCAACCCGCGCTCGAAGGGCGACAGCCCGTACTCGCGTTCGAAAAACAGGGCGAAGTATGCGAGCAAGGGAATGATGCCGGCGCCGAAGAAGATCGCCGAAATGTACGAGCGCCGCAGGGTCTTGATCCGCCACAGCGTGCGAGTCGCCTCGCGGAACTTCGGCGGTCGGGCATTATCGGATAGCACTCCGCCGCCGGGGTCCGTCGCGCCCCGCACCGGCTCCTGGAGTCGTGTGGCCACGAAGGTCACGCCGAGGATCGGCCCGAACAGAAGAAAGAACGCAGCGCGCCATCCCAGCAGGCTGCCGACGATTCCGGCCACAGCGGGGCCAAGCACCGCGGCCGCGTAATGAGCGTTTCGGTGCCGCGCGTAGACGGTGGGCCGGGCGTCGGGGGTGTAAAAGTCGGCCAGGAGCGACTGGTGGATCGGCCCGTTGGCGAGCAGGCCCACGCCGTTGCCGAAGCGGGCGAAGGTCAGCGCGGCCACCCCGACGGCGAGCCCCGTGAACAGGCTGAATGCCCCCGCGAGCACACCCGAAATCACGACCAGCTTCGTGCGGCTGATCCGATCCGCGTAGTAGCCGAGGGGCACGGCCAACAGCGCAGTTACCGACACGTTCACGATGATCAACGCGATGAACTTCTCGTCGGTCAGGTTGAAGCTCTTCTGGATCTCCGGGGCGAGCGTTGCGAAGGCCGACGTGTCGAATTCGTCTACGAAGAACAGCGCTGAGAGCACGACGAGGGGAAAGATCACCTCGCCCTTCGCGTCGGCTACGAATCGCCGACGAAGAAATTCGATCATTAGGCGGAGGTCCCCCACTAGTCGTCGTGCCCGCTTCGGATACCCACGGAATCAGGTCAACGTAGCCCGTACGATCAGCTGATGGCCCTGCCTCCCGTGCGATATCCCGCAGCCCCTCGCGACGACGTCGTCGACGACTACCACGGTACGAAGGTCCCCGACCCGTACCGCTGGATCGAAGACCCCGAGAACAACCCGGACCTGACGGCGTGGCTCGAGGCACAAGACGAGTTGTGCCAGCCCTGGCTCGCCGCGCTTGCCGACAAGGCGAAGTGGCGCGCTGCGCAGGCCCGCCTGCTGCCGGGCAGTATCAGCGCGCCCGCCGTGCGCGGTGATCGACTGTTCTTTCACCGTCGCGAATCCGACGAGCAGCACGCCAAGTTCATCGTGCGCGAGGGCGACGGCACCGAGCGGGTCTTGTTCGATCCGACGGCGGTCGATCCGACCGGCCTGACCACGCTCGACGTGGCCACGATCTCACCCGACGGCAACGTGATGGTGATCGGTGTGTCGTCGGGAGGTGACGAGGACACGTCGATCAGCGTGATCGACGTCACGACGCTCGAGGTGCTCGAAGGACCGATCGACCGCACCCGGTACACCGCGGTCGCGTGGCTGCCTGACTCCAGCGGCTTTTTCTACGTCCGGCGCATCACGCCCGAACCGTTCAACCGACGGGTCTGGCGCCATGTGATCGGTACGCCGATCGACGAGGACGTGTTGATCTTCGGCGAAGGTCGCGATCCGTCCACCTACTACGGCCTCAACATCAGCCTTGACGGTCGCATGCTCGCCATCACCGCCGGCGTCGGCACCGAGCCGCGGAACGACCTGTACCTGTACGACGATGTGGCCGGCGGCGACCCCGTGGCGATCGTCGAAGGCGAGGACGCCGAGTTCTGGCTCCACTTCTACTCGGGTCGCACGTTCGTGATGACCACCCTCGATGCGCCGCGCGGGCGCGTGGCCGAAATCCTCGACCCGTCGGGCGGTCCGGGAGTCTGGGTCGACGTTGTGCCGCAGCACCCCACGGCCGTCATTGCCGAGGTCACCACGACGGCTGAGGGTTTCCTGGTCGGTCGCAGCGACCACGCCGTGAGCGAGGTCATCATCGCCCCCTATGACGGCTCGGCCCCGAGTGTGGTCGAGATGCCCGGCGCAGGTTCGGCGTCGGTGCAGAGCCGTTACGACCAGGGCAGTGGCGGCTATGTGACCTATACCGACTTCGTCACGCCGGGCACCGTCTACGCGGTGGCCACCGACTCCGGCGCCACGACGACGTGGGCCACCGCGCCCGGCGCGCGACCGGCGTCGTCGGACGTGCTCGCCCGCCAGTACACGTATCGATCGCACGACGGCACCGACGTCCGCATCTTCATCATCGCCAAGGGCAACGCCACCAATGGACCTCGGCCGACGATCCTCTACGGCTACGGCGGGTTCAATATTTCGTTGTCGCCGGCGTACTCGTCGTTGGCGCAAGCGTGGGTCGACGCCGGCGGCGTCTACGCGGTCGCGTCGTTGCGCGGCGGCTCGGAAGAGGGTGAAGAGTGGCACCGCGCCGGCATGCGCGAGAACAAGCAGAACGTGTTCGAGGATTTCATCGCTGCGGCCCGCTACCTCAAGGCCGAAGGATGGACCACCACCGAGCAACTTGGGATCATGGGTGGCTCCAACGGCGGACTCCTGGTCGGAGCGACCTTGACGCAGTGGCCCGACGAGATGGCCGCGGTGATATGTAGCGCGCCGCTACTCGACATGCTGCGCTACGAATTGTTCGGCCTCGGCATCACATGGAACGACGAGTACGGCAAGGCGGACGACCCGGTCGAGTTCCAGTGGCTCTACGGCTACTCGCCGCTCCAGAACGTGCGCGAGGGCCTGGCCTATCCGTCCGTGCTGTTCACGAGCTTCGACAACGACGGTCGCACCGACGTCATGCACCCCCGCAAGATGTGTGCCGCGCTGCAACACGCAACCACGAGCGACCCCGACGCCAAACCGATCTTGTTCCGCCGCGAGTCCGACGTCGGCCACAGCGTGCGCTCAACCGACCGCACCCTCGACCTCGGCGCCGACGAACTCGGCTACTTCGCCCACCAACTCGGCCTCCAAATCCGCTAGTCGCAGCGCATCCAGCTTTCTTCGGCGTAACCGAAGGTGTCGAAGTCGGCGCGGTAGTGGTCGTAGACAACCGCGGCGAGGTTCGAGTTATACGCGGCCGACATCGGAATCGCCGGTGACGCGTTGGCGCGAATCTGGGCGCGTTCGAATACCTCGGAGGGCGCGTCGAGTCGACGCAGAATGCTGTGGAGGTCATCGACGAAGTTCTCGAAACGGCCGACCACGTCGTACGTGATCAGATCCCACCACACGGCATCGACCTGCCGACACCAGTGACCGTCATGCGTGGCGCGATGGTCGCCGCTTTGCGCGATGTAGCGAACGAAGTCGCCGAAGGCGAGCGTTGCACGTGGCGCGCCATCTAGCGGCGCCGGATACCCGAGCGTGTCGCGGACGTCGTTGCGGACCGCCTCGTAGTAGGGATCGTCCGACGAAAGCATCTTGGACTTCCACGCCGAGAACATGCGGCGTACGGGTTACGTAGAAATCGTGCAGCGTGTGCTTGATCGTCGAACAGCCCACCTTCGCGGCCGGGAGGCACACGTAACGCCATTGCTTCGAGACGCGGGACCCGTAGCCCCACGTCGCATCGTCGTTGGCGATCGCGGTTTCGAGCGCGTCGCGTGTAACTACCCCAGGCATGACGGCGAAGTTAAAGCAGGCCCGCCTCTTCAAGCACGGGTTTTAACGCGGCGGGGTCGGTGAAATGGATGCCGTGCCACCCGGCGGCGGTGGCGGCCTCCGCGTTCGCTTCGTTGTCGTCGACGAACCATGTGGAGTACGGGTCAAGACAGAAGCGTTCCTCGGCGGCGCGGAAGATGGCGAGATCGGGCTTCAGCAACCGGACTTCACCGGAGAGCAGCACGCCGTCGAACTTCGTCAACAACTCGGTCAGCAGTTCGCTGCGGGGCACCGTTTCCGCCGAGCTGTTCGACAACACGAAGCAGCGCACGCCGGCCGCTTTCAGCGAGTCGACAACGTCCACAGTCTCCTGAATCACTGAGCCGAGTGTTTCGGGCCATCGCTCGTTGAAAGCATCGGTGTGGGCCACGTGGTGTGGGAACTCCGTGCGCAACCGCTCCATGGTGTCGGCGAACGACGCGCCGCGGTCTAACTCGGTGTTCCAAGAGAAGAAGTCGGTCTCGGCCATGAACTCCTCGCTGAGCACAGCAAGCGGAGTCCACTCCACCAACACGTTGCCGAGATCGAAAACCACCGCCTTCACGAGCGGCGAGAATAGGGCCGACATGTGTGGCCGCTACGTATCCGCGACCGCCGCCTCGAAACTGGCCGAAGAGTTCCACGTCGACGAGGTCGTGGTCGAAGACCTGGGCGAGCGCTACAACGTCGCGCCCACACTCGACGTGTACACGATCGTCACCACGAACGACGGCCACCGGCGCATGGGCTCGCTGCGCTGGGGTCTCGTGCCCGGCTTCGCCAAAGACGAAAAGATCGGCAACCGCATGATCAACCTCCGCACCGAGACCGTCACGGACAAGCCGGCGTTCCGCAAGTTGCTCGAGAAGCGCCGCTGCATCGTGCCCGCCGACGGGTTCTACGAGTGGCAGGCCACGGTTGACCCCGGCGCCCAGAAACCGGCGAAACAGCCCTTCTACATCACGTCGGCCGACGGGTCGCCACTGGCCTTCGCCGCACTGTGGGACCGGTGGACGCCGCCCAACCTACGCGGCCACGAAGGCGTCGATCCCCTGCGAACCGTCACCCTCATCACCGGCGAGCCGAACGAACTGGTCGCCAAGATCCACAACCGCATGGTGGTGTGCCTGCCCGAAGGTAAGTGGGACGCGTGGCTCGATCCTGGCGTCGGTGCCGAGGCCGCCGCCGCCATGCTCGTGCCTATGCCCGCCGACCAGATGCGCGCCTATCCCGTGGTCAAGCTCGTCAGCAACGTGAAAAACGAAGGCCCCGAATTACTCGAGCCTCTGCCCGGGCACTGAAACTTTAGATGGCGGCGGCCGCGTGAAATCGGGCCCAGACATCGGGGTCACCGAACACCTGGATGCCGACTTCGTCGGGCGTGACCCGCCCCCAGATCGCGAGCAGGAGATCGTTCGCGGCGCCCGACAGCGCGACCTGGCCCTTGGCGTGCTCGCGGGTGACCTCCGGAGCGTGATCACCGCAGCGGACGAACCACTCGCCGGCGGTGTCGGCCGCGTGCAGGTGCAGCGTTGCATCACCGATGCGGATCGGGGTGCGCCGGTCGACCCGCTCGAGAAAGATGTCGAAGTACTCGTCGATTCCGTCGGTCGCCATCTCTGCGTCGATCACTTCGGCCGTGCCAGTTGCCGCGAGCTCGGCGTCGTATCGATGGACCGCGAGCTCGTGGCACTGCCGTCGCACCCACGTGCCTATTACCTGCGGCGCGTTAGAGAAAAACGTCCAGCATGGTTCGTCGTCGGTCTTGCCGGTCAACGTCGATTCGAGTGCGGCCGTGCCTTGCGCGAACCAATCGGCGTACTCACCGCGATCAGCGGGCGGCTCCGCTCGGTCCTTTGGCATCTCGCCAGCAGCAATGCCCGCGGCGATGAACCGTTGCAGCCCACCGATGTGCTCGACGAGCTTGCCCAGGTCCCAATCGGGGCAACCGTCGATCGGTTGCGTGAGGTCGCCCCCGGCGCGGACTGCAGCTTCGAACAGCTCGGCGTCGCGATGAAACGTCGACAGGTATTCGTCGCGGGTCGGCATCAAAGAACTCCTAGGGATTCATGGCTGCGAGCACCGCATCATGCAGCAC